>JAACDV010000042.1 GCA_009936825.1 Bacteroidota bacterium
AGATTGGCCAGATTGACCTAGACAGAATGGAAAGCAACAAAGATGAGTGACACAGTTCACAGCATAACCGATGGTCCGGTAGTTAACATTACCTTGAACCGGCCGGACAAATTAAACGCCTTCAATGATGAGATGCACCTTGCCTTTCGCGCTGCTCTGGAGGCAGCGCGCGATGATACGAACTGCCGCGCTATTTTGCTGACTGGGGCCGGGCGCGGATTTTGTGCGGGCCAGGATCTGGGTGACCGCGACCCTAGCAAGGGCGAACTTCCCGATCTTGGTCAGCTTCTGGCCAAGTTCTTTAATCCCAATATTCGGCTTATCCGTGATATTCCAAAACCGGTAATTGCCGCGGTGAATGGCGCGGCGGCGGGGGCCGGGGCTAATATTGCCCTTGCCTGTGATATTGTGCTGGCTGGGAAGAGTGCCAAGTTTTTGCAGGCTTTTAGCCGTATCGGCCTTATTCCCGACGCTGGTGGTAGCTGGAATTTGACCCACCTGGTCGGACCGGTCCGCGCGCGGGGGTTGGCGATGCTGGCCGAACCGCTATCTGCGGAAACTGCAGCTGAATGGGGACTGATCTGGCAAGCGGTCGAAGATGACAAGCTGATGGATGAAGCCGGCGCGTTGGCCCAGCGCCTTGGCAACGGCCCTACGCTGGGGTTGGGACTGACCAAGCAGGCAATTTTAGCAGCAGGCACCAATTCACTGGAGGAACAATTACAGCTTGAGGCAAAATTTCAGTCAATCGCAGGGGCCAGCGATGATTACCGCGAAGGGGTTACAGCCTTTCTGGAGAAACGCCCGCCAGCCTTTACCGGTAAATAAGGGTGCATGATCCGCATGAGTAGTCTTTTTGACCTTCGCAACCTTCCGTCCGATTTCATTGAAAATCCGCACCGCCATTACGCGGAACTGCGGCGCCAGACACCTGTTTATGAGCTTCCGGGCGGCGGGTTGTTTCTCTCGCGCCATGCCGATCTTCAGCGGGTTTATAAAGACCGACATATTTTTTCATCGGATAAAAAGATTGAGTTCACGCCAAAATTTGGGGACTCGCTATTGTTCGAGCATCACACCACCTCACTGGTGTTCAACGATGCGCCGCTTCACACCCGCGTCCGCAAAGCCATTGCCGGAGCGCTGGCACCGCGCGCCATTGCCGGAATGGATGTGGTCGTCGAACGGCTGGTTGGCAGCCTAATTGCCAAGATTGAAGAAAAAGTAGCGGCGGCTGAACCGATCGATGCGGTAGCCGATTTCGCGCAAAACATCCCGATTGAGGTGATTGGGAATCTGCTGGCCATTCCGCGCGATGAACGCGGCCCGCTTCGCGATTGGTCGCTTGCCATTCTGGGCGCATTGGAGCCTGAGATCTCGAGCCAGCAATTTGACGAAGGCGAAGCCGCTGTTAGGGATTTTCTGGCCTATCTGCAAGCGCTGGTGGATCGGCGCCGCGGCGAGGGAAGTGCCCGTTTGGATGCGGCAACCGACATTATGGCGCGCCTGATCCGAGAGACCGGACTGGCTGGCGAGGATGCCAATTTATTACCGCATGAATTGTTGCAGAATTGTATTTTCATTTTGAATGCCGGACATGAGACGACTACCAATCTAATCTGTTCGGGCATATGGCTTTTAGCGCAGCTTCCCGAAACAGTCGCAACGCTGAATGAAAATCCGGCGCTATGGCCGGTCGCGGTCGAAGAAATTCTGCGGATGGAAAGTCCAAACCAGATAGGCAATCGGCGCGCGGTTGTCCCGTTTGAGATGGACGGAAAGAACTGGCCTGAAGGCACGCTGATTACCTTGGGGATGGGCGCCGCCAACCGTGATCCCGAAGTGTTTGAGGCACCCGACGAATTTCGCCTTGATCGCACCGAAAACCCGCATCTGGCTTTTGCTGGCGGCGTTCATGTGTGCGCTGGCAACACCATTGCCCGAATTGAGGGGCAGATCGCGTTATCTAGCCTGTTCCGGCGCTGGCCCAACCTTCGGGTTGGCACCGACGCACGGCGATCACCGCGCGTTCGCTTTCGCGGATTTGAATTCATGCCGCTTCATCTTTAAGGGTATGATATAATAGCAAGGCTTGATGATAAGATTGATATGGGGAGAAAAAAATGGACAAGCGCAATCTGATTGTCATGGTCAAATGTGAGCTTGGTCGCACCTATGATGTGGCGGCGGCCCTGGCTGACCTTCCCGAAGCGCCGACGGTTTATTCAACATCGGGTGATTATGATATTTTCAGCATGTTCCGACTGGAAAATAACGACGATATCGGACTTTATGTTTGCGAGACAATCCAACAGATCAGCGGCGTGCGCGACACCAACACGATTGTCTGCTTTAATCCGTTCACCAAGGATCGGGGCATTTAGCTCGTTCACCAAACTTTCGAGCAAAACAGATCATGCTGCAGCTTACGGTTAAAGATATAATTGATGAAACTGACAAGGTTCGTACGCTGGTTTTGGCAAGCCAAACCGGCGCAACCTTGCCCAGCTATTCGCCCGGTGCGCATATTGTGTTTGAGCTTGGCGGAATTGGCACCCGCTCATATTCGCTGATTGAGTGGGCCTTGGATGATGTGCCACCGACAAGCTATCGGATAGCGGTCCAGCGTGAGGATGATGGCGGCGGCGGATCAAGGGCAATGCACGCCCTTAATGTGGGTCAGGAGATCAGTGCACATCCACCCCAAAATGATTTTGAGTTGGAAGACAGCGCGGGACCAATAATGCTGCTTGGTGGCGGCATTGGTGTTACGCCGCTGATTTCCATGGCAACCGCGCTTTTGGCCGTCGGACGCGCGTTCGAATTTCATTACGCTGCGCGCAGCCAAAAACTGATGGGGTTTCAAACTGCGCTTACCGATGCCTTTCCAGAACAGATGAAGTTTTATTTCGATGATGAAACGCCCCTCAATCTGGCCGAGCTGATGGCAAAACAACCCGCCGAAGTGATGATCTATATTTGCGGGCCTAAGGGAATGATTAACGCAGCGCGCGATGCTGCCAGCGCAGCTGGCCTGCCAGATAAAAACATCCGGGTTGAGCTATTTTCCGCGCCGCAGACCCAAAGCAGCGATGTGCCCTTTGAGGTGGAAATACAAACCACCGGCGAGGTTTTTGTCATTCCCGCCGACAAGACAATCATCGATGTTCTGGAGGACGCCGGGCGGGACATAATGTATGATTGCCGGAGAGGCGATTGCGGAATTTGCCAGACCGACGTAATCAGCGGCGTTCCCGATCATCGCGATGTTGTATTGTCCGAGGACGAACGCGCCGCAGGAAACATCATGCAGATTTGCGTAAGTCGCGCCACAACCCCGCGGCTGGTCCTCGATCTTTAGAGTCACTCCTTTGGAGCCGATAAGCAAGACATACTGACGGGGCATACTTACGGGGCATACTTACGGGGCATAATAGGGGGGGGGGATTATCAAAGTGAGCGATAAAAACAAAAATTTGTTTACCACCGAAGATATCGAAAGCCTTATTCAAGGCTATCAGGTGCATCGCGACGTCTATACCAGCCAAATGGTGTTTGAACTGGAAATGCGGCATCTTTTCAACAATGTCTGGGTCTTTGTTGGCCATGAAAGCCAGACCCCAAATAAAGGGGATTATTTCACCACACAAATCGGCGATCAGCCGGTTATTCAGGTGCGCCATTCCGACGATACGATCAGGGTTTTATATAACCGGTGTCCCCATAAAGGCACCAAGGTCGCAATTGACCGACAGGGCCATACTGGCAAGTTTTTCCGCTGCCCCTATCACGCGTGGTCATTCAAGACAGATGGTAGTCTTTTGGCAATTCCGCTGAAGAAAGGGTATGAAAATACCGGACTGGAAAAAACCGAAAATATAAAGGGCATCAAGCCTGTTGGGGCGGTTCATAATTATCGTGGTTTCATTTTTGCCCGCCTTGCCAGCGAGGGCATAGATTTTGACGCATTTTTTCAGGACAGCCTGTCGTCGCTTGATAATATGGTTGATCGATCGCCCGAAGGCCGTCTGGAGGTTGCCGGCCCGCCGCTTAGATATATGCATAAATGTAACTGGAAAATGCTGGTCGAAAACCAGACTGACACCTGTCATCCGATGGTTGCGCATGAAAGTTCTGCTGGAACCGCGGTGAAAATCTGGGATGAATTAGGCAATCCCGAGCCAAAACCAGCAGCGATGCAGATTATTGCGCCGTTCATGTCACCCTATGAATTTTTTGAGGATATGGGTATCCGCACTTGGCCAAATGGTCATGGACATACCGGTGTTAAACACTCCATCCATTCAGATTATTCGGCAATTAGTGGTTATTTTGAGGCGATGAGCGCTGCATATGGCGAGAAACACGCCAAAGAAATTCTGGATGAAAGCCGCCACAACACCATCTATTTTCCGAATATCATGGTTAAAGGGCCGATCCAGCAAGTACGGGTTTTCATTCCTCTGGGCCCGGATAAAACATTGGTGGAAAGCTATATTTACAGGCTGGTCGGTGCCCCCGATGAATTGCTGGCGCGCACAGCGATGTATAACCGCATGATCAACGCGCCAACTTCGATTGTCGGACATGATGATCTGGAAATGTATGAACGCGCCCAAGAAGGCCTGATGTCGCAAGGTCTAGATTGGGTTAATCTTCAGCGGCTTTATCCGGGCGAAGATGAAGATTTTTCCAGCGAGGCCGTCGAGAACGGAACTACTGAGAGACAAATGCGCAACCAGTTTGACGCTTGGAAAAAATTCATCACGCTCTCGATGCCAAACCGGGCGGACCTGCAATCGGAGGCCGGACAATGACCGTCCCCCCCAAAGAAACCACCTTCACCAAAGAAAACGTTATCGACTTTATTTATGACGAGACGCGGATGCTTGACGAGGGCAAGTATGATGCGTGGTTGGAGCTTTGGTTGGAGGACGGACATTACTGGATGCCGCTCGATTATCGGCAGGATGATCCGCATCTGGTCAGCTCGCTGCTCTATGAAGATATTTTTATGCTCAAACTGCGGGTTGAACGTCTCAACGGCGCGCGCACCTTTAGCCAAAAGCCCAAAAGCCGTTGCCATCATGTGATCCAGCGCCCGTTTGTTGACGTTCTGGACAATGAAAACGGGGTCTATAGAACCACGACATCAATGCATTATGTCGAGACGCGGTTGGACGAGCAGTTTTTGCTGGCATTAACCGCAACGCATGATCTCAAATGTGTCGATGGCAAATTACGGATCGCGAACAAGCGGGTCGATCTGCTGAATTGCGATGCCGCATTTGGCAATATTCAGCTTCTACCGTAACCGGAGTCACTGCGATGCCAAAAACCATAGCGTCAGGAAATTCATTACCCGACTATACAGCCGTCGTAACCGGCGGCAATAAGGGCATCGGGGCTGATCTCGCCGCCCGGCTTTTGGATCAGGGCTATAAGGTCATCTCAATTGCACGCCGCGCCCCCGAGGCAGCGCATCCCAACCTCTATTCGATCGAGGCTGATTTGCTGGACCCGGACGCCGTAACCAGAGCAGCAACACAGCTATCTGCGGATCACAACGTAACGCATTTCATCCATAATGCGGGATTGATTTGGCCAAATCTGATCGAGGAGGCCAAGCCGTCCGATATCTCCGGCCTTACACAGCTGCATCTGGGGTCGGCGCTAACCATCATGCAGGCGGTGTTGCCCGCGATGAAGAAAGCCGGTTTTGGCAGGGTGATGTTTAACGGATCCAGAGCCGCGCTTGGCGTGCCAACTCGAACCGCATATAGCGCCTCAAAAGCTGCGATGATCGGTATGGCGCGGACATGGGCGCTAGAACTGGCCCCGCATGGCATCACCGTCAATGTGGTGGCGCCAGGCCCCATTCAGACAGATAATTTTTGGGGCATCGTCGAGAAGGGAAGCGAGCAGGAAAAATCGCTGGCGGCGCGCATTCCTGTTGGCCGATTGGGGCGTTGCCAAGATGTCTCGAACGCGTTTCTGTTCTTTTGTGATCCCGCCAACAGCTTTGTTACCGGCCAGACGCTGTATATTTGCGGCGGAGCCAGCGTGGGCACGCTGACCATCTGATTTTGGGATTAATCGCCCGCTACATCATAGCCGCCTACATAATAACCGATTACATCATAGACGGCAGCAGCAGCGAGATTGACGGCACCAGTGCCAGCAGGGCCAGACGGCAGATATCCGCAATCCAGAACGGCGTCACGCCCTTAAAAATGGTTTTTACCGATACATCTTTTAAGACACCTTTCAGGACAAACACATTCAGGCCAATTGGCGGCGTGATCAGACTGATCTCGGTGACCACAACAACCAGAATACCAAACCAGATCAGATCAAATCCAAGGCCCGCAACCAGCGGTGCAAAAATCGGCACAGTCAAAAGAATCATCGACAGCGATTCAAACACGCATCCCAGCAGTACATAGACCAGCATGATGATGAAAATCACCCCAAGCGGCGATAACTCAAACGCCGTGACGATGCTGATCAAACCATCGGGAAGTCCGGCCCGGTTTACAAAGTTTGAGAAGATCAACGCGCCGAACAGCACGAAAAACAGCTTTGCCGTTGTAATGCCGGTGTCACGAAGCACGGACATCAATGCGCCGTCTTTTAATGCGCCGCGCTTCCAGGCAATCAACAACGCACCAGCGGCGCCAATTCCAGCAGCCTCGGTAGGGGTAAACAGACCAGCATAAATACCGCCAATCACGAAAATAAACAGGCCAAGTGTCGTCCATACATCACGCAGCGCCATCAGACGGCCAGCCCAATTGGTGCGCTCTCCAGCAGGTCCCATCGCCGGGTTCCGGGTGACAACAAACACCACCGCAAGAAGATAAAATAAAACACCAAGAAGACCGGGAAGCACGCCGGCAATAAACAATTTGCCAACCGACTGTTCGGTCATCAGTCCGTAAATGACCAGCATCACGCTTGGCGGGATTAGAATACCAAGCGTTCCACCAGCGGCGATTGACGCGGTGGCAAGCGAGTCATGATATTTGTACCGCCGCATTTCCGGCATTGATACTTTGGACATGGTTGCTGCGGTGGCAAGCGACGATCCACAGATCGCCGAAAACATACCGCAGGCCGCGATCGTTGACATCGCAAGACCGCCGCGTCGATGCCCCAAAAACACATAGGCAGCGCGGTAAAGTTCCTTTGCCATACCGCCGCGTTCCACCAACAAACCCATCAGAATGAACATCGGCAAGACCGACAGCCCATAGGATTGGCCCGAATCAATAACCAGACGCGCTGCACTGGAAACGGCGGCGCGATAACTCGCCAACTCGCCAAATCCGACAACTCCAACAATGCCAAGCGCAAGGCCGAGTGGCATCCGCATAAAAGCCAAAATCAAAAGCGCTGCAAATCCAATTAGCGAAACTACCATTTAAGATCATCCTCCAATTGGAGTACTGCCAGTTTCATCAGGCAACACCTGACCTGGCCGTAACAAAGCACGCAAACCACGCACTCCAGCAAATACCGCTGACACATACAGCAGCGCCGTAATCAAACTAACAGTTAGATAGCGCGGGATTTGCAGATAGATAGTCTCGTCACCATCCTCCCACGCACGCACGGCATAATCACCAACCCGGTCGGCAATCATCCATGTAGCCCCAATAGTAAGAATGCTGATGGCGACCGAAAGAAACCAGCCAAGCCAGCCACGGCGAACAAACTGAAACAAATCAACAACCACCTGATCATCCCGCAGAAACATCGTCGGCATCGAAAAGAAAATGATGCCTGCCATCGAAATCTGCACAAGTTCAGTAGTGCCGGTAACCGGTGAGTTGAAAAAATATCGGCCAATAACATCAACGCATGTCAGACCAACAAGCCATAACAGAACCATACAAGCCAGCCGTGACGACACATCTGCGACCATCGACGCCGCCCGATTCACCTTGGCAACTAGCGGATGGTCCATACCTATAATTTCAGATGTTCCAGCATCAACTGTTCCATTTTCGGTCATCTTTTTTCGTCCCCCACCAATGGCATATCCCCTTCTCTCAAAACAGGAGGCATATTATCCATCCCCTATTTTGTAAGAAACGACAATAATGCCTACAGCCACACCTGCAACACATAATCAAACGGAGCGTCATAGTTCAGCAAATCCACGCGCTGATGACGAATGCGGTAACTGTCCCCTTCGGGCACCAAATGATGTGTATAGGTGCCGGTGAAGTAGCGCTGTTTTTCCAGCCGGAATTCAACAACATGGAATTTCGAAGTGACGACCAACTCCTCGCCTTTTGAGCGTTCAGTGTCAATGCGAACATTCCCCACCAAATGATTGGCGCGCGGCGAAGGTGATTGTGACCAGGCCCGCGGATGTTCCAGCCGTTTCCGGCGCGTTCGCATCAGATATTTATCTTCATAAAAGATTGAAGGCACGCCTTCGCCGCTTTCATGGCCGGGTTCAGACGGCATCCAATAAACGCCATCATCGGTGAATAAATCCATCCAATTCTGCCATTGGCCGGTATCCAGCATATCTGATTGGTCATAAAGGTATTGCTCGACTTTGCGCAAAATCTTATCGTCAATTGCCTTAGCCATTAGCGTTTCTCTTTCATGTAATCCGCCCATGCGGTGAACATATGCCGCATTGGCAACTCACTCAGCCCGGTAACCGATGTTGAAACGCCGCCCTCTTGATGATCATGACCTTCGTTGCGGTGGAAGCTGACCCAGTCGCCACCCTCGCTTGTCAGACCCTGCTGACACCGCCAGAAATTATACAGATCATCGGCATTGATCATTGTCGATGGTGAATTGACCAGATTGTAATATTGCAACGAGCGATCATAAATCGCCTCTGGAGCGCCCTTTAGACGGAAATGCCAGATTTCGGTCAGCGTTTTGTCCGGGCCAAGCGGGCGCACGTCACGAAGCTGTTGCAGCGGCGATTGAACCGACAAACACGGATAGACCAGCACATGGTGAATGTTCGTCGTTAAAATTTCCTCGGTGCGCTCTTGGCCATAGGCCTTTTCCATAACCGCTTCATATTCCAGCGTGTCCGGATCGGTTGGTCGCAAGCCCATATAGCCCTGCAACATACAGTGGCCATAGGGGTGACCGATTGTTTGCAAACCGTCCCATTTATAAATCGGCGTCGTAAAGGCAGACAAATAATGATACTTAATCGGAGCATCTTCCCCTGTTTCGGCCTTTATTTCATCGTCCACATCGGCCGCTGCTTTACCGGCGGCGCCATGCGTAATCGATGGGTGCAGCGAATCGAGCGGGTTCTCCAGAAAAATCTTCCAGTTGGAATTCTGCACAACACGGAAACAGGTGCGCACAACTTCAACCTCGCCAACAGGCGAGCGGTCACACATATCATCAAACGCTGCCTTGGCACCGCCAAGCCAGGTTTCCAGATCCGGGCCATCCTCAGCCAGACTGGTGAAAACAAATCCACGATAGCTTTCAACGCGAGGTGCGGCTTTCATACACGTATCGGGGCTGCCCTTTTCAAAGCGCGTATTATCATAGCCGCTAGGCGATGGAATGGCGTGAACCGAGCCGTCAAAATTAAACTGCCATGCGTGATATGAGCAGATGAAATGATGCCCAGCATTTCCCATATGCCAGTTTGTCAGCATGGCACCCCGATGCGGACAGCGGTTAAACAGGACGTGAATCCCGCCCTCATCACCGCGCACCAGAATCATCGGCTGGCGACCAATCTGGAAAGTGGTGAAATCACCTTTCTTGGAAATTTGGCTCTCATGCCCCGCATAAATCCAACTTTTGTTGAAAATATGGTCAATTTCCTGCTGGAAGATTTCCTCGCTCGTATAACAAGATTTATGCACTCGGTCAGTATCGACAAGCCCTTCGATTAAGGTTTTGTCCGAAGTTGCGCCATCCATTGCCGACTCCAATATTTTTCCACGTAACAAAAATTTTAAAATTCAAAATTATTTTAAATTTGAATAAATGATGATCAATATGTTGCAACTTGCCAAGGCAAAAATTGCAAAAAATTACCCTTTGGACCCCGAAATCAGATTTTTATCTTGACTGTAGCGACCTACATAAACAGGGTTATTAATGAATTTGGGGCCGCTTTTGCCTTGGTGTAGTTGCGGTACGGGAAATTACAAAGTTAAAGAAATTCAGGAGGAATTTCGATGAAAAAAGGTTTAGTAATATTGGCTGCAACCCTTCCTATGGTGTTGGCTAGCCATGCAATGGCAGCTGACAAAGTTCTGACAATCTCGTCATGGGCCGCACCTGTTCACACGATGAATAAAGACATCTTTCCATGGATGGCATCTGAGTTGGAAAAATGCTCCGGCGGCAGTCTTTCGGCAAAGGTAGAGTATAACCTTGCACCTCCGCCAGCACAGTACGATACGGTTCGTGACGGTGTAGCTGATATCAGCTGGATCGTGTACGGCTATACTCCGGGCAAATTTGAGACAACCAAGCTTGCTGAACTGCCGGGCAACCCCGGTAATGCAGAGACAATGTCTGTTGCCTTTCAAATGACGCATGAAAAGTATCTGGCCGCTGCCAAAGAAGCCAAAGGCGTGGAAATTCTGGCCAACTACACCCACGGCCCGGGCCATGTGAACACCACTAAGATGATCGATTCCTACAAGGATATCGAAGGCATGAAGCTTCGCGTTGGTGGCGGTGTTGCCAATGATGTCGGAACTGCTTTGGGTGTTGCTGGTGTAAATATGCCTGCACCTGCCGTTTATGAAGCCGTTTCTTCAGGCGTGACCGAAGGCGTCTTTTTCCCGATGGAAACGATGTACGCCTTTAAAGTCGCTGAAGTTGCAAAACACACATTCCGCAACCCGGCAGGTATGTACACAACTGCCTTTGGTCTGATCATGAACAGCGACACTTACAATGATCTTTCAGCAGCACACCGCAAGTGTATCGATGATATGCGCGGTGTTGAAATGTCACGCCAGATCGGCAAATGGTGGGATGAAGCTGACCAGCTTGGTTACGAGAAATTCGCCGAAATGGGCGGTGTTGTAACTGACGCCTCTGCCGCTGAGCAGGCTTACTTCGCTGAAAAGACTTCTGGCATTGAGGCCAAGGTTGTTGCAGCAGCTTCTGCACGGGGAATTGACGGCACAGCAGCACTGGCTTACTTCCGCTCTCTGTTGAAGTAGTCGAAGCAGACATTTTACCCAAACTACCAAGCAGGCGGCCCTAACAGGCCGCCTGTTTTGTTTGTATTACACCGGAATTTGAGCTTTCATAAAAATCTATCATCGCCGGAGAAGCTCGCAATGTGTCCATCCTCGCCGCCCACCAATCCTGCCGCCAGCAATATTGGCGAATATCTGCCGCCTGTTGATCTGGATGAGGCTTATGAAAACCGGAAATATATTCCTGGCGGCGATGCCTACGTTGATCAGTGGAATGCTGCCGCCGCCGATTTTCGGAATTCGGTCCCGCATAGCGATCTAGACCAGTCTTATGGCGATGCTCCGCGTCAGAAGTATGATCTGTTTTGGCCAGAAGGCGGTCCGGGAACCGAAAAAGGACTTTTGGTTATTGTTCACGGCGGCTATTGGGTGGCTTTTTCCAAGGATAACTTCACCCATCTAGCCGCTGGGCCTCGTGATCTTGGCTGGGCGGTGGCGATGGTCAGCTATACACTGGCACCCGAAGCCCGCATCAGTGCTATCACCACCGAAATTTCCCACGCCGTAAATCATCTTGCAAAAATCGGACGCGGGCCCATGCGTCTTGCCGGACATTCGGCAGGTGGGCATCTGGTCAGCCGGATGATGTGCCGCGATATTGCGCTAGGGGATATCGCGGCCGCACGTATTGACCGGGTTGTCTCGATCAGCGGGCTGCATGACCTTCGCCCTTTGCGCCTTCTTGAAAAGAATGCAGAGTTTCAGCTTGATGAGGCCGAGGCGATGCGCGAAAGCGCTATTGCCTGCCTACCGCGTGGCGGAATTAATCTCGTCTGTGTTGCTGGCGCGGATGAGCGCCCGGAATTTGTCCGGCAAAACGGCCTATTGCCGTTAATCTGGCAAGGGCTTGGCGTTAAAGGTGCCGCGCACCTCATTGATGATGAAAATCATTTCTCGATCATTGGCCAGATGACCGATAGCAAAAGCCAGCTATGCGGTTTGATTGACAGCGACCTGTCCTAAATTTGCCTACAGGCGGGCATAGGTGCTGGTCAACTCGGCAGCCAACTTGCCACTGGCCCTGTCAGCAATGGAAATTCGGCCAACTACCAAACGCCTGCCAGCCTTCAGAATATCCACCGTTACATCCCCGCCATCGCTGCCAAGAGGCCGTAAAAACCGGCTGGAGATATCAACCGTTGTAATCGGCGCATACTCGCCTATCGCCGCGGTGACCGCCGCAATCATAGCAGTATCCCCCGCCGCAACAATGGCCTGACCACAAATCATCCCGGCATCACGGGTCAACCTGTCGCTGAAAGGTAAAAAGAAAACGGATTGCGTGCGGCCAATAGAGACCACCTCCAGCCCAAGATCACGAACCCATGGCGCGGTTACATCAGCAAGCAACGCCGCCGCCGCTGCTACATCAAAACTATCTGGCAATGATTGTTCTGGCATTTTTTTCCCTCTTTGCCCAATCCACTCGGGCCCAATCCACTCGGGCCCAATTCACTCGGGCCCATTTATCTCTACATCATCTGCAGGGTTGACTAACCGGACGGTCAATCATTACCGTTAACCCTTACCGCTTTTCCGGACTCGGTCAAGTCACCGCCCGCAAGGATGCCGGAAGGATGCCCGCTAAGGATGCCTGGAAGGACGATTTTAACATAAGCCGAAACTAGCAGCACCGGAACATTACACACCGAATTCATGATCGATCCGGAACCGGTGGGGAGTGCTAAAACAGTCGCCAAGGAGACGCCGCCATGTCTGCAGATCAACTGGATGAAAACCCGGATAAGCTGGCCCGAACTGTTGCCGAAACCATGATCGGCAACTGCGGATTCTCGCAAAGTCTGGGAATGCGGATTACCGGTACCGGGCCCGATTTCGCGGCAATCGAAATGACGCTGACCGACCGCCACATGAACGGCCACGAAATATGCCATGGCGGTGCTATCTTTGCGATGGCTGACACCGCCTTCGCCCATGCCTGCAACTCAGATAATGTGACGACGGTTGCCCAGCAATGTCAGGTGAATTTTCTGCGCCCGGGCAAGCTTGGCGAGACCCTGACTGCAACTGCCGAAGCGCGCAGTCTGACTGGTCGAACTGGAATTTATGATGTGTTGGTAACCAATCAGGATGGCGCAGTGATTGCCGAATTCCGCGGAATGTCCCGCAAATTATCTGGCCCTGTGGTTGCCGATCGCTGACCCCCAAAACTGCACGGTTACCCCAAACTGCCACGGTTACCCCAAACTGCAAGGATAAACTGTAAGGATATATCGCGAATGCTTGACCTGACACCGGCAAAAAACCAGCTTGACCCGATTGAAATTGCCTCACGCGATGAAATCACCGCATTACAATTCAATCAGCTGAAATGGACCCTTAACCACGCCTATTCAAACGTGCCCCTTTATAAGCGAAAATTTGATGCGGCAGGGGTGCATCCGGATGATCTGAAGGCGATGGAGGATATTGCGAAATTCCCCTTCACGACAAAGGATGATCTTCGCCAGAGCTATCCGTTCGACATGATGGCCGTGCCGATGGATCAGGTTTCTCGCATTCACGCCTCCAGCGGCACCACGGGCAATCCGACCGTTGTTGGATATACTAAAAATGATGTGAAAAACTGGGCCCGGCTTGTCGCGCGATCCATTCGGGCATCGGGCGGGCGCCCCGGAGATAAAATTCATGTGGCCTATGGATATGGTCTGTTTACCGGCGGACTTGGTGCGCATTACGGCGCTGAAGGAATGGGATGCACGGTGATTCCGGTCGGCGGCGGCATGACCCAGCGTCAGGTTCAACTGATCATGGATTTCAAACCTGATCTTATCATGGTCACGCCGTCATATCTTTTGGCGATTGCCGATGAATTTGTGCGCCAGGGCATTGATCCACGTAGCACCTCGTTGAAAAGCGGAATTTTCGGGGCGGAACCCTGGACCAACGCAATGCGCGACGAAATTGAATCCCGCTTTGATATGCATGGCGTCGATATTTACGGCCTGTCTGAAGTGATGGGTCCGGGCGTTGCCAATGAGGCGGTCGAAGAAAAGGACGGACTGTATATCTGGGAGGATCATTTTCTGCCCGAGATCATCGATCCCGAAACCGCGAATACAACTGGTGGAAAGGTGCTGCCGGACGGCGAAAAGGGCGAACTGGTTTTTACCTCGCTGACCAAAGAAGCATTGCCAATCATCCGCTATCGGACACGCGATCTGACCACGCTTCGTGCAGGGGCGGCGCGATCTATGCGCCGAATGGATAAGATCACCGGCCGAAGCGATGATCTGATCATCCTTCGCGGGGTGAATGTGTTCCCCAGCCAGATTGAGGAACATATTCTGAAAATTGACGGTATCAGCCCGCACTACCTGATTGAACTAGCCAGCGAAGGTCGCCTTGATACAATGAAAGTCCGCGCCGAGGCCGCGCCCGGCCATGAAGCGGATGATCGACGCGCCGCACTTGGCCGTCTTCTGGCCGATAACATCAAACAGAATATCGGCATTTCAACCGAGATTGAGATAACCCCGATTGGCGAAATTGACCGGTCCGCTGGCAAAGCAGTGCGCATCGTCGACAAGCGCGCCAAATAGCGCCGTCTCTTACCCCTCAAGCCATACTGGCTGAGGGGCCAAAATTTAGGTAAATAGGAGAACCCAAGCCAATGGCACGTCGCCGCGCCACCAGTTATGACAGCAAGCTGGGCCATATCCGCAACACCGCGGCAGGGTTGTTTGCGCGGGATGGGTTTTCGCGAACATCTATGGCCGAGCTGGCATCGGCTTGCGGT
Organism: Bacteroidota bacterium; assembly: GCA_009936825.1. The sequence continues at coordinate 14,992 of JAACDV010000042.1, forward strand.
GTTTCAAAAGCGCTACTGTACCATTATTTTGCCAGTAAGGAAGCTTTGCTTTTCGATATTCTGCACGCCTATCTAGAAGATTTGCAGTCGGTAGTCTCGCTTGATCCCGCCGCTTCAAGAACCAAACGTGACCATCTTCGGGCGTTGATCTCCGCGCTGCTTACACAATATCGCGAGGCCGGCAACACGCATAAGCTTCTAACCTTTGATCTGCCGGTTCTGCCCGAAGACCAGCAACAGGAATTGCGGCAAATCGAGCGTGCCATTCTGGCCCGTTTTGATGCTGCGCTTACTGATGCCGCGTTTGAAGCCGGGCGCACCAGCCCTCTGGATGGACCGCGCGCGATGATGATGTTCGGCACGCTGAACTGGACTTATACATGGTTTCGCGAAGATGGCCCGATGTCGCTAGAGAGCTATTGTGACCTCGTTACGGACAGCACAATTCGTTCGTTAATCAAATAAAATAGTATCAATAAATATCTATATATGGAATTTATATGCATTATTTAACTATATATTGTGCCTCACTCCAAATTTATTCTTTACTTAAGTTGATTATTGAACTTAGCGTTGTCGATCAACTGTGCAAGAGGGGAAACCAATGAACAAAATTTCTGAAATTGATCCAGAAAATCTAATCGATCCGGATTATGAAGTTCCTATGGGTCCAAGGTTGGCTCTGGGATTGCAACATGTTCTGGCGATGTTTGCCAGTAACGTCACACCGTCCATCATTGTCGCCGGCGTTGCCGGTTTTGCCTTTGGAAGCGCCGACATGGTGTTTCTGATCCAGATGGCGATGCTGTTTGCCGGTGTTGCTACGCTGTTTCAAACAATTGGATTTGGACCGGTCGGTGCGCGCCTGCCCGTTATGCAGGGCACCAGCTTTGCCTTCGTTCCTATCATGGTGACGATTGTCAAGACATCAGGCATCGCTGCGTTGATGGGAGCGGTTGTCGTAGCCGGAATTTTTCACGCTTGGCTTGGCACCATAATCGGGCGGATCCGTCACTGGTTCCCGCCGCTTGTTACCGGTATGGTCATCGCCGCAATTGGTTTGGCATTGCTTCCGGTCGGAATTAAATATGCTGCCGGTGGTGCTGCTGACTTTCAGATGAATAGTCCTGAATGGGGTAATTTCGCCAACTGGGGTCTGGCACTGACAGTGATCATTGTTGCGCTTGTCTGTAAATTCTTCACCCGTGGCATTACCTCATCAGCTGCGATCCTTTTGGGCCTGATTGCCGGGTATCTTGTGGCTCTGTTTACCGGCGGCGTGAGTTTTGGCGCTGTTGAAAAGGCAGCATGGTTTGCGCTGCCACAGCCGCTTAAATACGGATTAGAATTCAATATTGCAGCGATTATCGGCATGTGCCTGATTTCGATTGTCAGCGCAATCGAGACTGTTGGCGATATTTCTGGTATCGCGCGCGGTGGTGCTGGCCGTGAAGCCACACAGAAAGAAATTGTAGGCGGCACCTATGCTGATGGACTTGGCTCGGCGGTTGCCGGTATTTTTGGCGGCCTGCCAAATACGTCCTTCAGCCAGAATGTTGGCCTTATTTCAATGACCGGGGTGATGAGCCGCGGCGTCGTAACCCTATCAGGCATTTTCCTGATCATCTGTGGATTGGTGCCAAAGATCGGTGCTGTTGTTGCCTCAATGCCGATTTCGGTTCTTGGCGGCGGCGTCATTTTGATGTTCGGTATGGTTGTTGCCGCTGGAGTGAACATGCTTTCGGCGGTTGAATGGACGCGCCGTAACATGATGATCCTTGCCATTTCGCTTTCGGCTGGCCTTGGTATTCAGGCGGTTCCAAAATCAATGCAGCATCTTCCCGATACGCTGGAAATGCTGATGATTTCGGGATTGTTGCCGGTTGCCGTTCTGGCGGTGGTGCTGAACCTCATTCTGCCAGAGGCCGCCGACTAGCAGGCAAGTTTACAAAGGCGTTACTTAGCAAGAGACGCTTTGGGCATTGATGGTGTCCATTCCACCATTTCTCCACCGACCTGTTATTCCGGGTCGGTGGTTTTTTTCGGATCGATAGTTGGCAATTCTTTTATCTTCGAG
>JAACDV010000257.1 GCA_009936825.1 Bacteroidota bacterium
ACTTCCAGCCTATTCGAGACTGCCGGTCCATTTGAGGGGTCTATGGTAGAGGGACCACGCCCCCCCTCACCCGTACCGGCACGAACCGCTGCCAGACTCAGCATCCGGCCGATCAGCCAGATCGCCCCCTCACGCGACGCTGCGCCAACTGCCCCGCCGCGCCCCCACTTCTCGCAAATCACCGCCAGCGCCGTTTCATCCAGCCGGTCTTCGGCCAGAAGGGAACAGGACGCCATATAGCAATCAACGGCATTGCTGGATGCTAAAGCCAGCGCGCGCCCCGGTGCCCCCTCGCCAAGCACCGTTAAAATGGACGGATCACCGCTTCCTTCTTTGCTGCCATCATCACCATCTGCAAGCGATGTGAGAACTGAATGACAGGCATCCCGGCTCAGCCCCGGAATACGGATCACCCTGCACCGCGAGCGAATGGTAGGTGGCAGGCGCCCCGGCCTAGACGCAACAAGGAAAAGAATGGTTTTTTCGGGCGGCTCCTCCAGCACTTTGAGAAGCGCATTAGCACCATTGCGGTTTACCTGATCCATCGAATCCACAATTGCCACGCGCCACCCTCCACGGGCGGGTTTATGCGCCATGAACCCCAGCAGCTTGCGGATTTGATCCAGTTTGATTTGCCCGGATTTATTGTCTTCCAAATCAGGCTCAATAACCATCAGATCAGGATGCGCCGATTTAATCACCAGATTAGAGCCGGGATCATCGGGATTAATGGCGAAGACTTGCTTGCCGTCAAAATCAAGATTGCCATCACTGCGTTGTTCGGCCATCAACCACGCTGCAGCCATTCGCGCCATGATGCCTTTGCCGATACCTTGTGGACCCGTCAACAGCCAACCATGCGCAACACGCCCATGATCAATCGCCTGTGACAGCGCATCGGTAAAAATCTCATGGCCGACGACCGTGTGGGCGGGATCGAAAACTGGCGCTATGTCATCCATGCCCAATCTCGATCATTTTTTATCTCGATCATTTTTTATCTCGATCATTTTTTATCTCAACCATTCTTTATCTCAACCATTGGCTAAAACACTAGCCGACAGATGCGGTAAGACGGCTGCCTGAATATCAGCTGCTACTTGCTCGGGGCTTTGGCTGGCATCAATCACCACAAAGCGGTCTGTGTATTGCGCAGCCAATTCCAAAAACGCCTGCCTGACATTATAGTGAAATTCACTTCCCTTGCTCTCAAAACGGGTCTCATCGGACTCGCGGCTGCCTGCGCGTGCCAGTCCAACATCAACATCCAAGTCCAGCAAGATGGTCAGATCAGGCACCAAATCCCCGCAGGCAATCGCGTTCAGTGCCTCAATTTCAGCCTTGGCAACGCCGCCGACCAGCCCTTGATAAACCCGCGTTGAATCATTGTAGCGATCCGAGATGACGATACGCCCACGCGATAATTCAGGGCGCAGAACATGTTCAACATGCTCATGCCGGGATGCAGACATCAACATAGCCTCGGTCGCAGGCAACCATTTATCTGCGGTTCCCTTTACCAGCAAATCGCGAATGGCCTCGGCAGAAATTGTTCCCCCGGGTTCGCGCGTTACCAGCGGGTCCAAAGTTGGGTTCTGACTTTTAATCCAGCCCGTTAAGCGTTGAATTTGCGTGGTGTTACCGCACCCTTCTCCCCCTTCGAATGTGATAAAAACTCCGCTCATTGCTGGCACCCTTAGCTGTTTGGTTATTTCTGATCGCTATTATCGGGCGATAAAATCAGCACTGGCACCAAAAATCAGATATTTCAGCGCCTCACCAACCCGGTCAAACATTCCAAGGTCGTCCACTGAATTCGCGGCAAGCAGATTATAGCTGGTTTTACCGTCGGGAAGATCGAGGATTAATTTGCCGACAGGCTGACCGGCTGTTATCGGCGCTGGCACCGGATCATTCCACTGCAAGGTAACTTTCATTTTACGCCGATCATTACGCGATAATACAAGGTGCAATTCTTCTTCGAGAACAAGATTGACCTTTGACTGTTCCCCAAGCCAGACATTGGCCTGATCGACGGTTTCATCCTTGTCAAACAATTTATAAAGTTTGAATTCGCGGAACATCAGATCCATCAGGCGGCGCGACTCGGACGATCGTTGTTTCATGCTCGCCATACCGTTCAGAACCATAATCACCCGTTGGCCTTCGCGTTGGGCCGAGCCGACAAGACCATATCCAGATTCTTCGGTATGCCCGGTCTTCAACCCGTCTGCGCCTTGGGTCCCATAAACAAGCGGATTACGGTTGCGTTGCTTGATGCCGTTATAGGTAAAATTTTGTATCTGGAAAATAGGGTAGAGATCGGGGAATTCATCAACCGGAAAATTGCGGATCAGCGCTGTTGTCAGAATATTCAGGTCACGCGCTGTGGTTATTTGTTCGGGATCAGGCCAGCCGGTCGAATTCTTAAAAACTGTATTGGAAAGACCCAGGTTGCGCGCCACATAATTCATTTCTTCGGCAAAGGCTTCTTCGGTTCCCGAAATGCCCTCGGCAATGGCAATGGCGGCATCATTTCCCGACTGAATGATGACCCCGTATAAAAGATCACGAACAGATACCTGCTTACCAAC
>JAACDV010000043.1 GCA_009936825.1 Bacteroidota bacterium
GATAAAAACCCTATTTCTAAGATAAAAGTTACCTCTTACACAAAAATTAGTCTGGTAAGTCACCCGTATAACAGGTGGAATAGTGACCTTGGCATTCAAAAGATTTCAACGCAACTCAGTTTTTATTTTCCATCATTTCGGCCCATCATTTTGGCCCCTCAATACAGGATGCAGTTAAGTGACCAGCTATCAAGCCGCCCCTATTCACGCTGCCCTTGATGACCGGTTTTATCGCCCGGTATCTGCGGCGAATTTTCCAGATCATAAATTGCGGTATCGGAATGACCGCGCTGCTGCCACCGTTGGGCTGGACGCGTTGGATGATGCGGCGTGGATTGATCATTTTGGCAAGTTCACCCCGCTGGAGGACAATCTGCCCCAGCCACTGGCGCTGTGTTATCACGGGCATCAGTTTGGCCATTACAACCCCGATCTTGGCGATGGGCGCGGGTTTTTGTTTGCCCAGCTGCAAAGCGCAGATGGCCGGGTTCTCGATCTTGGTACTAAAGGGTCGGGCCAGACGCCTTTCTCGCGGACTGCGGATGGCCGCCTGACGTTAAAAGGCGGTGTGCGCGAAATTCTGGCAACTGAAATGCTGGAAGCACTGGGCGTAAACACCTCGAAAACCTTTTCCATTATCGAAACCGGCGAGGCGCTGGAACGCCATGATGAGCCGTCGCCAACGCGCGCGGCGGTGATGGTTCGGCTATCGCATGGGCATATTCGGATCGGCAGTTTTCAGCGACTTCACTATCTTAAAGATGATGCGGGTATTGAGGTGTTGATGCGGCACGCCGCGCGGCATTACTTTGCCGATAAGATCGATGCGGGCGCGCCGGTCAATGATCTTGCGGTTGCGCTGCTTGGCGAGGTGGCGGCGCGCATTGCTGATACCGCCGGGGCATGGTTGGCGGCCGGGTTTGTTCATGGTGTCCTGAACACGGATAATTTCAACATCACCGGAGAGAGCTTTGATTATGGGCCGTGGCGGTTTCTGCCGGACTTTGATCCCCGCTTTGTTGCCGCCTATTTTGATCAGACATCGCGTTATGCGTATGGCCGTCAGGCCGAGGCTAGTCTTTGGGCGGTGTGCCGGCTGGCGGATTGCCTGATTCCATTTGGGGGGCCCGCAGCGCTGGAGGAAGCGTTGAAAGATTTCTATCCGATACTTGAAGACAGCCTGCGGCGACGTCTGTGCTGGCGGTTGGGCCTCCAGATGCCGGATGAGCAGGGGACAGTGATGACGAAAGAGCTGTTTGCAGCGGCATCGGCATCGGCGGTACCCTTTGCCCAGATTTTTCATGATTGGTATGGCGGCGCGGCGCGGCGCGGTGATTACAGCGGTCCAGAATGGGCGGCGTTTGCCGAAACTCTGGCGGGCGCTAAATCCTTACCGCAAGCGGCCAATAGCTTTGTTGACCAGCCGCAGGCTATGGCAATGCCTATCGAAACGGTTGAAAGCCTGTGGGATAGGATCGCTGAGGATGATGACTGGGCACCGCTTTACGCCAAGCTTGATGATATCCGGGCCTTTGGTGCAGTGATGCGGGGGGACTAGCCCCCTAATTTGGAGGTGTCAGCGAGCGGGTGAACACATCGCGCAACACAAACCGGCTTTCCATCCGCAGCACATGCGGCAGTGCGGATAGATGTTCGGCGTGAATGCGGCCAAAATCCACCACATCACGCGCCGCAACGCGCAGGATATAATCGCTTTCACCAGCGGTCAGGAAACAGGCAAGAATCTGCGGTATTTTGCTGGCGGCCTTTTCAAAATCGGCCAGCATTTCGGCTGATTGTCCGGTTAGGGTGATTTGCATCAGCACCAGAACATCATGCCCCAGCTTAGTGGCGTTTAACGCGGCGTGATAGCCATCAATAATACCGGCATTTTCCAGCTGGCTAACCCGCCTGAGGCACGCCGATGGTGACAGACCAACATCAGAGGCAAGATCAACGTTAGATATGCGGGCATTTTCCTGCAAACGAGACAGTATCGCGTGATCAATCCGGTCCATTTTCTTCGCCGCCCCAAAGCTTTCACAGGAAAAGAATAACAACCGCGCCCCGACAATTTGTGTAATATTAGGGCCCGCATAAAATTCTATAAAAACACGTTTTCACCGAGAATTATTCGGAACATATAGCATTTGTAACAATATAAAGCAATGAAATGAACCAATCTTTCGCATAAAATACCTATCAAAATTAACCGATAAAAGAGTAGGAGTCATCCGATGTTGATAGGGGTTCCAAAGGAAATTAAGGTTCGTGAATCACGCGTTGGTCTCGTGCCAAATTCTGTCGCTGAGCTAACAGGTCGTGGTCATAAAGTTCTGGTTGAAACGGGCGCTGGCGCTGGTATTGGGGCTAGCGATGACGTTTACCGTGCGGCCGGGGCAGAAATTGCCGCCAGTGCTGCCGATGTGTTCAGCGCAGCCGAAATGATCGTCAAGGTAAAGGAGCCGCAACCCGGCGAATGGGTGCAGTTATCAGCGGATCAAATCCTGTTCACCTACCTGCATTTGGCGGCTGATATGGCGCAAACTCGCGGGTTGATGGAGTCTGGATGCACCGCGATCGCCTATGAAACGATCACCGATGATACTGGTGGATTACCGCTATTGGCACCGATGAGTGAGGTTGCCGGACGCCTAGCCGTGATTGAGGGTGCGTCTAATCTTAAAGCAAGCGCAGGCGGGCGCGGCCTGCTGATTTCCGGCGTTCCCGGCACCAGCCCGGCCAATGTCGTTGTTATCGGTGGTGGTGTGGTTGGTGCGAATGCTGCCCGCATGGCGATTGGTCTTGGCGCCAATGTCACTATTCTTGACCGGTCGGTGCCGCGTCTTCGTGAATTGGAAGATATTTTTGGTACTGGAATCACCACGCGCTATTCCAGCAAGGCGATTTTGGAAGATGTGTGCCGTGATGCCGATCTGGTGATTGGTGCGGTGTTAATCCCGGGGGCCAGTGCGCCAAAGCTGATCACCAAGGATTTCCTGAAGGAAATGAAGCCGGGCGCGGTTCTGGTTGACGTTGCCATTGATCAGGGCGGCTGCTTTGAGACATCCAAGGCCACCACGCATGATGATCCAACCTATGTTGTTAATAATGTCGTGCATTATTGCGTTGCCAATATGCCGGGATCGGTTCCGCTGACCTCGTCCGAGGCGTTGAATAACGCAACCTTGCCGCATGTTCTGGCGCTTGCCGATCATGGTGTTGCGGCGCTGGATCGTGATCCGCATTTGGCAATGGGTCTGAATGTTCGCGGCGGAAAAGTGACTTATGATGCCGTGGCAAAAGTGCTGGCAGGTGAGGCGGCATAACCCGGCGGGCGATGTGGTCCTTACGGCACCGGATCCAGTGCTGGTTATGGCTGGTTAAGCCTGACTGAAGCTCCTCCCGATGGTGGCTGGTATGCGTGCGTATCAGCCACCTTATCGAGGGAGGGGACGCGAGCAGGTAAAAAACGGCCAGCAGGTAAAAAAAGGGTTGACCGCCGCGCGGCATTGGCTGATAACACGCGCTAATTGAGATGCTGAAAGGCGATCAATCACGCTACACCCGCCGTTTTACCGCGCGGAGTGTTCCTTGGCAGAAACGCCAAAATGGGGCCATAGCTCAGCTGGGAGAGCGCCTGCTTTGCAAGCAGGAGGTCGTCGGTTCGATCCCGTCTGGCTCCACCA
>JAACDV010000044.1 GCA_009936825.1 Bacteroidota bacterium
CGGACCGAAACTCTCAGCAAGTCGCATAAAGCCAAATACCAGCTTTTCATGCAGGGTTTTAGCTTCACTAATGCCGCGCCCTTCGATCACGCCGCCAGGGCGCACATGTTCGGCATTATGGATCAGAATATCGACCTTACCGCCGATCTCACCCGCCAGTTCCTGAACCGAACGTGTGTCGGTCAAATCCAGCGGTACCAGATTTACATGCGCCATCGCCTCGAGTGCTTCGATGGCCTCATCGCGTTTCCAGCTTTCGGCAACCCCGGCAAAAACAGTGCTGCATCCGGCATCACCCAGCGCCGATGCCAGTGCCGCCCCTGTAGGCGTCCTCGCATCGCTGATCAGCACCCGTCGGTGCTTTGGATCGTTGGTCAGTTCGCGCAATTGAATATCCTCCGTCAGATCAGGGGCGTCCGGATTGCTGAACGCCATGAAAACAGCCCGCTGTGATTTATCCAACATCAGGCGCAGAACAACCTCATCACCAAGGCGGCACTGGTTATGAAGATGCGCCATCACGGGCACGTTATCGCCAAGCACCACTGTGCCAACCCGCCACGGCATTCGCTCCCGAAAATATAACTCCGGGCTGGTCTCCAAAACGGTCTCGGCAATCAATTTGCCATGCGGATTACCGTCCCGCCAGACCAGCGTTGCAAGACAGGTGGGGCAAGCATCTCGTGGCGGCCAGACAAGTTTTGAGCAAGCATCGCAATGCGGCAAGCAGAACCTGCCGCGCGCCGCATAAGCACTAACACGCAAACCAAGCCTGCTGCGAGTGGCCGGTGGAGCCAACGCATCTGCAGTCTTTTTTTGCGGGTCCTTACGGACCGGGCGCGGCAATTGAGGCGATGAAAGCGGCTGCCGATCGGAATCTGTCATGCCAATCTCGCCCATTCTTTACATACCCAAATGCCTTTATGCGCCCGAGTGATGCTGGTGGTTCCGGTCATTTTGTCATCCCGCCGCTTCCAGCACCGCTGCGGCCGAACAGACGCCGCGATCATAATTTACCATACCAAACCCTGAGATCAGCGCCTTTTCCGCATTAGGCACCGGCGTTCCAATGGGGGCACCAGTCAGTTGGCGCACCGCCTCAACAATTCCCAGAAAACCGCCAGCTGCTCGCGCTTGTCCAACCGACAACTGGCCGCCGCTGCTGTTATGCGGAAAATCTCCGCCGCAGGTCAGATCATGGTTGGCAATAAACGCAGCCCCGTCACCTTTTTCAAAAAAGCCCAAATCTTCAAGCTGCATGAGGCTGATCACCGGATAATCATCATAGGTCTGCACCAGATCGATATCATCCGGACCGCACCCTGCATTCTGCCACAGTTGGTCGCGTTCATACGCCCAGCCCCCGCGGAACTGAACAGGATCTTCAGCATACCCGTTATGCCGCTCAATAATAGCCAACGGGCGTACCGCCGCCAGCCCTAGCTGGGCCGCACGATCAGCCCGCATCACCAAAAAACTCTCAGCACCAGCGCAGGGCATTACGCAATCAAACAGCCCCAATGGTGCAGCAATCATCCGCGCGCGAAGATAATCATCCACGCTCAACGGGGTATTTAACAGCGCATGCGGATACCCTTGGGCATTGGCACGTTGCGATGCTGCAATACGGGCAAAGGTTTCGCGCCCAACATCAAACTTGCGCATGTAATAATCTGCCAGAAGGGCAAAATAACCGTTTGCCCCGCCGGAGCCATAGGGCCATGCCGCATCGTTCGAGAAGTTTGAAAACCGCGATAGAGTTTGACGAAAACTATCCAGCTGATTGGTATCCCCCGACAGACAGGCCACAATTTCGGCGTCGCCGGCCTGAACCGCGCGCGCCGCGCGTCTGAGCGCAATAATACCCGACGCCCCGCCCATAGGAAGATGTTCCAGCCAACCAACCGCCAGCCCCGAATGCTGGACAAAGCCAACAGCACTATCGGGGTGCAGGGTAAAACTGGACACAGTCAGCCCGTCAATATCGCCGGGCCGCAACCCTGCCCCGTTCAGCATGTCCCGCAACGCAGACAGCAGCCACCAATGCGCAGATTCGTTGGAAAACCGGCGATAAGCAACGCTGGTTGGCGCAGCAATCACAATATCATCAAAGCCGACCTTCATTTCTCGA
>JAACDV010000258.1 GCA_009936825.1 Bacteroidota bacterium
AGGCGTGTTTCCGGGCCACAAATTCCCAACAGCTCGGCCGCATATTTAACCGGACCCGGACTTGCCTCGCAGAACAGTGCATCATGGACGCCAATCATACGCGCATTAATAGCTTGAGCTGTTTTAATATCGCCAGCCTGCCATGCATTATGCATATCGGCCATTTGCCGTGGTGCTATGTTTGAGGTCACCGAAATTGCGCCATGTCCGCCCGCTGCAAGATACGGCAACGTGGTCGCATCTTCGCCCGACATCTGGGCAAATCCTTTGCCAAGAGCATTATGCAACCGCGGCGGGCGACCTACTTCGGAGGTTGCGTCCTTGATCCCCGAAATATTTGGAAAATCGGCCGCCATACGAACCAAAGTCTCGTCGTCGACCCGCACGATTGAGCGCCCGGGAATATCATAAACAATCACGTCACACGCCACGGCACCGGCGATGGCGGCGAAATGGCGATAAAGCCCCTCTTGCGTCGGCTTGTTATAATAGGGGCTGACAATCAGCACGGCATCAGCACCGGCGCGCGCGCCATGTTCGGCCAGTCTAACCGCCTCTTGCGTGCTGTTCGACCCTGCCCCTGCAATACCCGGAACCCGCCCCGCCGTCTGCTCGATGCAAATCTCGACAACGCGGTCATGCTCTTCGTGCGATAATGTCGGCGACTCCCCGGTGGTACCAACCGGAACCAGCCCATGCGTGCCATTCTCGATTTGGAAATCAACCAGTTTTCGGAACGCGGCCTCATCCACACTTCCGTCGTTAAACGGCGTGATCAGGGCGGTGTAAGAACCTGCAAAGCGCGGCCCGGCGGTGTCAGTTCCGAGTGAGGGGACCATTGAAAATTCCAATCTTCTGTTTACGAGGCTCAAAATAGGCGGGTGCGGCCACGATGACAAGCCTGCAATCCATAAACCCCAAGTGAATTGGGGGCATGTAGGCGGCCATACTATGCCAGCAAACGCACCGCCAGACCGGTAATCAAGGCAAAAGAGGCCTTCTCGCGCCGATCGATTTATGGTTAATAATACCGATGATAATGCCTAAGGGAAAGGGCGGAACCTAAAGGGAAACGGGCGGGACCCATAGGGGACGCGGGGATATTTATGATGAACGAGCAAACGATCACCAACAAGGAAATCGCCGCAGGCATTACGGCCGAAAAAATCCGTGAAGCGGCCACAAGAATTGCCCCCTATATTATCGAAACGCCGCTTCTTGAATCACCGCGGATCAATGACAAGCTGGGATTTCGTCTGCTGGTTAAGGCTGAAAATCTTCAACATACCGGATCTTTCAAGCTGCGCGGCGCAACGAGCACGGTAATGAGCCTTGATCAGCGCATAACTGATGTTGTTGCCTATTCGAGTGGAAACCATGCTCAGGCGGTGGCGCGCGCGGCCAGTATTCGCGGGCTGAATGCGACTATCGTGATGCCGGAAGACGCGCCTGCTCTCAAAATCGAAGGAACACGGGCTTTTGGGGCAAAGGTGGTGACTTATGACCGCTATACCGAAAGCCGTGAGGATATTGGGGCTGCCATCGCTGCCAAAAGCAGTGCTGCCGAACTGATCCCGCCTTTTGAGGATGCAAGGGTTATTGCCGGTCAAGGTACAATCGGACTGGAAATCGCCAATCAGGCGGCAGCGTTGGGCGCGGCCCCGGATCATGTGATTATCTGTTGCGGCGGCGGCGGTCTGAGCGCAGGTATCAGCACGGCAGTAAGGGAGGGAATGGCCCATACAAAATGCTGGATTGCCGAGCCTGCCGATGTCGATGACACCATCCGCTCGCTGGAAACTGGCACGCTTCAGACCAATCCGCCTGCCAATCGCTCAATTTGTGATGCGGTGGTAACGCCGTCGCCCGGGGAAATCACCTTTGCCATCAACAGCAAAACGCTGGCCGGTGGATTTGGTGTTAGTGATGATCTGGTGTTACGCGCCATGGCCACTGCGTTCAAACATCTGAAACTGGTGATTGAGCCCGGCGGGGCCGTTGCCCTTGCCGCCGCGCTGGATGGCCGCCTGCCCAAAGATACAAGCTGCGCGGTAGTGGTTGCGTCAGGCGGAAATGTCGATGCCCAGATGTTTGCCCGCGCGCTAGAGGCCGGGGCAATTTTCTAGCCTGATGTAAGGACGAAATGCGCCCGTAAATAATCTAGAAATCGGTGGGGGCGCCGCCTTCGCGCCGACGATTTTCAACAAAGGCTTGCAACTCTTCATCTATTGCCTGATCGATTAGCGGCGGCTCGTACTCAGCCAAAATTTGCTTCCATGCTGCGTTAGCGCGTTGATGTGTCCACAGCGCGCCAGCTTCCTCCCAGCTTTCATAATTGCTCCAATCCGATAAAATCGGCGCATAAAACGCATCACGGTAACGAGATTTCGTATGTTCGGCGCCAAAAAAATGACCGAGGGGCCCGACCTCGCTGATGGCGTCCAGCGCAAGATCATCTTCAGAAATAGGCACCGGCTGATTGGTATAGATAATCTGCTGCAAAACTTCGCAATCAATGACCATCTTCTCAAAACTTGCCGACAGGCCGCCCTCCATCCAGCCGGCTGCGTGATAGATCATGTTTGCATGCCCGGAACAGCTACCTTGCAGCGAGAAAACCGACTCCCACATGGCCTGCGCATCGGGGGCATTGGCGGCATTGGCGTTTGAGGCGCGAAGCGGCAGCCCGTAATGGCGCGCCATCTGCCCCGACATCTGCATCGCGCGCACATATTCGGGCGTACCAAAGGCCGGAGCGCCGGTTTTCATATCTACATTGCTGGTAAAGGCGCCATAGATCACCGGCGCGCCCGGGCGAACAAGTTGCAGCAAGGCAATCGCGGCCAGTCCCTCAGCATTTTGCTGGGTAATTGCCCCGGCAATCGTCACCGGTGCCATCGCCCCTGCCAAGGTAAAAGGAGAGACCACAACCACCTGCCCGCGTTTGGCAACGCGCATCGCCCCATCCAGCATTGACCAGTCATGTTTCAGCGGCGATGACGAATTGATATTGGTGAACATATGCGGGCGCGCGGAAACCTCATCGTGGCTCAGCCCGCCCGCAATCCGCACCATCTCCATCACATCTTCGATCCGCTCCGCCCCCAAGGAATAGGCGTGAACAACCTTATCGGTCAGCGTCAACATGTCATAATGCGCGTCCAAATGCCGGACCGACGCATGAATATCAATCGGTTCCACCGGATATCCGCAATTGAAATGAATGCAGTTAAAGGACTGGGCAAGGCGAAGCAGATCCTGAAAATCTGCCCGTGTGCCAACGCGCCGCCCGCGATCAAGATCCATCACATTTGGTGCTGAAGCAACCTGACCGAAATTGAAATGCCGCCCGCCAAAGGTAATCTGCTGATCCGGATTGCGCGGCGTGATGGTGAATTGTGACGGCGCTTTTGCCACCTGTTCCATAACAAAATCGCGGCCCATACGAACGTTCTTGGTCGAATAATCAACCCGGCAACCGGCAGCATCCAGGATTTTCAAGGCGTCATCATTCAAAAACAGAATGCCGATTTCTTCCAGAATCCGCATGCTGGCATTGTGAATGGCCTCGACACCTTCGGCGTCAATGGGCTGGGTTGGGTCATCAAGATAGGTTGCCGGACCCCACGGCAGCTGATGGGTAAGAAAGGATGTTTGGCGCGCGGCCTCGCCGGACCGGCGGCGGCGTGTGCGCTGGCCGGTTTGATGAGTTTTGCCGGAGCGCGCGTCTTTTGCCACCTAGCACCTCCCCTAAGCGCCCAAAAACTTGGACCTGATTAAACGGTAGCAAGCCCTAAACAGTCAATTGTCCCAAAAATGACGCATGCTACCCCAAAAACCTTCATCTGCGACTTTCTGCATGGATTTCAGGGGTGGAAATGGTATGAAAGCGATAATAAAACGATACGTATTTGCCGAACTGTTGCTTAGGCGAAACCGCTGAAAAGGCAAAACGGTGGAACGTTGCAACACCGCGAAAGGAAACAATGGCATGGCAGCCCTCTATTTCGTTCTTGGCGGCGCACGTTCAGGCAAATCTGCCTATGCTGAAGGACTGGCCGACTCTTTGGCCGACTCTTTGGCCGAGTCTCTGGCCGAGTCTTTGGCTGATCCGGCGGGCGGCGGGAATTTATTCTATCTGGCAACGGCGCAAATTTTTGATGAAGAAATGGCCGCCCGGATTAAACTTCACCAGCAACGGCGCGGCCCGCAATGGCAGTTAATCGAGGCGCCGATTGACCTTGGACCTGCCCTTGCCAAAGCAGATTCTCCGGCCAATGTCATTCTGATAGACTGCCTGAGCGTGTGGATCACCAATATCCTGATCCATGAATATGATGTGGATGCAGCGCGCACGACCCTTATGGATCAGCTGGCGCGGTGTGAAGGTACAATAATTGTCGTTGCCAGCGAAACCGGGCTTGGCATTATTCCCGACAATGCGCTGTCGCGGCGATTTCGTGATGCCAATGGCCACCTCAATCAAGCCATAGCCCGGCAAGCAGATGAAGTGTTTTTTATGACGGCAGGTATTGCCACAAAAGTTAAACCGCAGAAATAACATTAGGTAAGAGCCGGTCCGAGCCGGGCCCAGTGAAAGTAAAGATTTATGCGATCATTCTCCTCAGCCAGCCATATTCAGGAACTCATCCAGACCCTTCCAGATGGAGATGATAAGGCCCGAAGCGATGCGTCAACGCGCCAGAGCCAGTTGACAAAACCGCCCGGCGCGCTGGGGCGACTTGAGCAGATTGCCATATGGATGGCGTTTTGGCAGGCGCGGGTAAAACCAACACTGAACCATGGCCAGTGCCTTGTTTTTGCAGGTAATCACGGCGTTATCAATCAGGGTATCAGCCCCTTTCCGGCTGAAGTCACCCAGCAGATGGTGTGGAATTTTGAGGCAGGCGGTGCCGCCATCAACCAATTATGTATCGAGGCCGGTCTTAAACTGACTGTTACAGCACTGGAGTTGAACCGCCCAACCGCCGATTTCACCACCTCCCCTGCGATGGACCCTGATGAGGTGCTCCACGCCATGAATGCCGGGGCTGCCGCCATCGATAAAAAATGTGACTATCTGATCGTCGGCGAAATGGGGATTGGCAACACCACCTCAGCTGCCGCCCTGTGTATGGGCCGGTTCGGCGGCGATGCGGCAGGATGGGTTGGTCCTGGAACCGGTCTGGATGAAGCAGGCGTTAATCACAAAACAACAATCGTGCAGGCTGCAAATGACCGGCATGGAAGATTAAACGATGATCCGGTCTTGCTATTGGCTGCCTATGGCGGGCGCGAGCTTGCCGCGATTGCTGGCGCCGTTCTTGAAGCACGGATGCGGCGTATTCCGGTTATGCTTGACGGGTTTATTTCTACTGCCGCAGCGGCGGCGCTCACGGCTGGTAACCGCCTTGATGTGCTGGATCATTGCATGATTTCACACCTTTCGGCCGAACCGGGGCATGTGCGCCTTGCAACAGCGCTTCGCAAGCAACCGATTGTGGATCTGCGGATGCGTCTTGGCGAGGGCAGCGGCGCTGCCGTGGCAACGTTGCTGGTTCGCGCTGCTCTGGCAACGCATAATGGAATGGCAACCTTTGCCGAAGCTGGCGTCAGTGCCGAGACATAGCATGAGCAAGGATTCTAAAACCGAAACAGATGTTTTGGCGACAGAAACGCCGGCACCGGCTTCTCTTGATACCGAGCCCCCGAGGGCGGATCAATCGCTGCTGGGTGACTGCGGTGCTGCTTTCATTCTGCTAAGCAGAATTCCTGTTTTCTGGCACCGGTTTCCTGATGAATCCCCGCCTGATTTCGTCTCGGCCTTATGGGCATTCCCCCTTGTTGGGCTGGTCATTGGCGCATCGGGTGGGGCGGTTCTGCTGGGTGCCATCATGGTGGGTATTCCCCCCATGGTTGGGGCTGCGGTAGCGTTGTTTGTTGCCGCGATGTTGGCGGGAGCAATGCATGAAGACGGGCTTGCCGATATGGCCGATGGATTCGGCGGCGGCAAGGATGCCGCGATGAAAATTCGCATCATGCATGATAGCCGCATCGGAAGTTATGGGGTGATGGCGCTGGCTCTTACCACCGCGGCCCGGTTAGGGTTGTTAATGGCGTTGACCGACATTCTGGCTGGCTGGAAAAGCGTTGCCTTTATCGCGCTGGCCTATGCCGCCAGTCGGTTTGCACCGGTTCTACAACTCGCAAGCTTTCCCATCAGCCCGCATGCCAAGCTGGCACTTCTGACCGGCAAGCCCGGCGGCATCAGGGTGATCGTGGCAGCATTGATCTGGATGGTGCCCCTTGCCGGATTAGCGGGCTGGACTCTTAGCTTGATTGCCGCGCTCGCGGTCTCGGTAACCGGACTTGGCACCGGGTATCTGGCCAACCGGCAGGTCAACGGATTGACCGGCGATGTGATGGGGGCAGGCATTATTCTATCGGAGATCAGTTTTATGACAGCGCTGATTATCTATATTGGCGAGGTGGGCCTATGAATGAGGTGGGGCCCATGAGGGAGGTGGACCCCATGAGTGCGGTGGACTCTATGAGGGAGTTATGCCTATGAGCGAGCATCCCGACATTTGTGAGTTTTATTTCGTTCGGCACGCGCCGGTGGTTAAACAAAGCGGTCATGTTCCGCCATCCGATCCCCCGATCCAAAAGCAGGAATATGCAACCGAACGCCTGATCCAGCACCTGCCCCACAATGCGGACTGGCATGTCTCACCTCTGCGGCGAGCGCGCGAAACCGAGGCGTTGCTGGTTCCATCCCTCGCCCCTGCCAGCCGTACTATTTGCGATGCGTTAAAGGAAATGGATTTCGGAGACTGGCATGACGCGCCAATTGGTGAGGTCTGGAGCCAGATTGCCAAAGGGCCGCTGCATAACTGGTCATTTGTCGGGCCTGATACCCAGCCGCCAGCGGGTGAATCCTTTGCCACTATGGCCAAGCGTGTTCAGCGCTGGATGGACAGTCGCGCTGCTGATTTTCCGGCACTCCCCCCCTCACCTGATAGCAACGCGATAAGCCGGCCACGCCCGCAGATTATAATTGCGCATGGCGGGGTTATGCGGGCAGCGATGGCCTATGCGATGGGCGCGTCGCTTAGTCAGGTGGTTGGCATTCCAATTGCCCATTTCGGATTAATGCGCCTTAGCCTAATGGACCCTGATAGCTTGATAGAATCAGAACAAGCTAATGGCGCCGGAGGAGGCTGGCTTTTTGGCGGGCTTGCTGATCTGGGATAAATGTCTATCCCAAACGGGCCTAATTCGCGTTTAGCCGCCTGACCCCGCGCGGATCAATCCAGCCGATCGAATCATCATGGCGGCGATAAACGACGTTCAGTCCAAAATGGCTGGCATTACGAAACATCAACATTGGCACCTCGCTCAACTCGAGCTTCATTACCGCCTGCTCAACCGTCAGCATTTCGATGTCATACGCCATTTCAGCGACGACAGGCGGCAACCCGCCTTCAAGATCATCATCATCATCATTATCAACTTGTTCGGCAGAGGCATAAACCATCATTGGCGCGCTAAAAACATCATCTGCCTCGCCATCAGTCATGGCGGCCCGGTGATTCTTCAGCCGCCTTTTATGACGGCGAAGTCGTTTTTCAGCATGTTCCAAAGCCGCATCAAGGGCCGCATGCGCGTCCATCGCGTATCCGGTTGCCTCAAGTTCAGTTCGTCTGGAAAGCGCCACACGCGTTTTGACACGAAATCCGGATTCAGCCTTTTCCAGAGTGACATGACCGCTGACAGCACTATCGAAATATTTTCCGACAATTCCGTTAAGCGCATTTTCCGCATGTATCTTAAAGGCCTCACCGGTACTCATATTCTTACCTGATACACTTATGTTCACTTTGATCTCCCCTCATCGACCAGAACGTGTCTTCGGAGCATATCATCAAAATATCCCGCCGAAATAAGATACCGAAATAAGCTACCGAAATAAGCCGCCGAACTAAGCGTAACTTTTGCCCTTCGCATCAGCAACAAAGTTGGCATTTTTGGGAGGAACAAACGCTCCGATATCAAAACCATGCCTAGAATAACACTTGAAAACAAGGCATATTGCCTAGCTATCTTGATCAATGAAAAACGGTATTGTTTGTCACGTTAATGTAGAGGAATTTAATACAAGGTTCGGGTAATCAGAGGTTCGGGTCAACCTATCGTTGGGAGGTGGCGAAAACCCAACGACAAACGCCCACCAACCAGGCTGTCAACGCCGTGAAGCGGGCGCATATGTTGGCCGTCATACCCGCCAAATCCTTCAGCAGAAAGCAAAACAATCCGCCCGGGCCTGTCATCAATTACCCGCCTATTGCGCCCCTCGCGGTCATCGCAGGTGAACAGCCGCGAAGCTCCGGCAAGGGTGATGATGATCACCAGATTGCGATACCTCTTGCCATCACGGTGAATGCCAATGCCACTTGATCCCGCGGCATAGCGCTGGATGGCAAAATCATTAAAGCAAATATTTTCGGGTAAAACCGAATTTGGCATTTCAACACTGGCATCCCGCACCACCGCCTCTAACAGGCTGGCAAGACGGTCAAAACTATCCTTGCGGGGGGCCGGAAAACAAACATCAAAATCCTGCGATACCTTGCGCCCCTGATGTTGAATTATAGGCTTTGCGCGGCGAAAACTCTGCCCCTCCGCCATTTTGATCAGCGCGTCCACCTCACAGCTATCAAGGAACTGCAGGCTGGTAATACCGTGCTGATTGCGATGCAACCGCAACAAGGCCCGCCGCATGGCAGCATTTCTGCTTGGCGTTACTTCAAACATCGGCCAGCACTACCCAAA
>JAACDV010000259.1 GCA_009936825.1 Bacteroidota bacterium
CTTGCAATGAAACCGGGCCGGCCAATGGCGGTCGGCACCCTTGGGCATAAGCGGTTATTCTGCCTTCCGGGCAATCCGGTGGCGGCCTTTGTCTGCTATCGACTGCTGGCGGCACCAGCGATTGCGGTCATGGCAGGGGGCATCGCACGCCCAATTCTAAAAATGCCAGTCAAAGCCGGGTTTGCCCACAACAAGAAGCCGGGCCGGGCCGAATATTTACGCGTGCGTCTTCACCCTGATGATAGTGATCCAAACAACATCTCGATGGTGCTGCATGGCAGGCGCGGGGCTGGCGTCCTCTCTTCCTTAACCGGAGCTGATGGTCTGGTTGAGATTCCTGTAGAAAATGATAGCGTGACTGAGGGCGACTATCTTACCTTCATTCCGTTTCGCGAGGCTGGTTTATGAGTGATATCAACGTCAATATTTTGTATTTCGCCTGGATGCGAGAGCATACCGGCACCCAAAGCGAGAGCATAGCGTTGCCACAGGACGCAAAAACTGTTGGTGATCTGATGCCAATTCTTGTTGCTCGTTCCCCCGGCCATGCAACCGCGCTAAAGAACATGGCGGCGGTGCGGGTGGCCGTAAACCGTGTCTATGGCGATTTGCAAACACCCGTTGCGGCAGGTGATGAAGTGGCGTTTTTCCCACCCGTGACCGGTGGATAGGATCAATTATGGCAGTTCGCGTTCAGCAAGAAGATTTTGATGTTGGTGTAGAAAGTCGTGCTTTGCAGGCGGCAACGGTAGGCGCGATTGCGCTTTTTGTCGGTACCGTGCGGAGCCTTAGCGACGATGATACGGTTACCGCAATGACGCTGGAACATTATCCAGGCATGACCGAACAGGAAATTATCCGGATTGAGAATGAGGCGCGTGATCGTTGGCCGTTGATTGAGGTGACGGTAATCCACCGCATTGGCAGGCTTGAAGCTGGCGAACGGATTGTCCTTGTTGCCGTGTCATCGGCGCATCGTGGGGCAGCCTTTGACGCCGCCCAATATATTATGGATTTCTTGAAAACAGACGCGCCATTCTGGAAGGCCGAAGAACGCGGCGATGACATCCGCTGGGTGGAGGCACGCGAATCCGATAACACGGCCCACGATAAATGGCGATAAGCCGCTTGTCGGGCTATTGGTTATAGGCTTATCCGGCCATTTACCAGATCATTATAGGCATCGACCAATTGGCGACTTGCCTGTGATGGGGTGAATTCGTATTCGCCGATTTGCGATACGGGTGTCACCTCGGCGGCAGTGCCCGACAGGAAACATTCCTCCATATCAGCCATGTCTTCAGGCATGATATGCCGTTCAACAACTTTCATCTGCAACGATTCTGCCAGCTTGATCACGGTCCGGCGGGTGATGCCATTCAGGAAACAATCGGGAATTGGCGTATGCAATGTCCCCTCACCATCAATGAAAAAGACGTTGGCGCCGGTGGCCTCGGCAACATAGCCGCGATAATCCAGCATCAGTGCGTCCTGCAACCCTTTTTTCTCGGCCTCATGTTTAGACAGCGTACAGATCATATAGAGACCGGCCGCCTTTGCATGTACAGGCGCCGACTCGGGTGATGGACGCTTCCATTTTGCAATATCCAGCGTGATCCCACGCATCTTTGTTTCCGGATCAAAATAGCTTGGCCATTCCCACGCGGCGATGGCCACATTAATGGTTGTTTCCTGCGCCGAGACCGCCATCATTTCAGAACCGCGCCAGCAAAAGGCACGCACATAACCATCAACAATATTATTGGCTTCCAGCACTGCCATTTTTGCGGCATCGACCTCATCATCCGAAATCGGAATATCGAAATCCATTAATTTGCATGAATTGCGAAGCCGCTCCGTATGCGCCGCACCTTCAAAGATGTTACCGCCATATGCTCGCTCACCCTCAAAAACGAGGCTCGCATAATGCAGACCGTGGCTCAATGTGTGGGTTTTGGCGTCGCGCCATTCAACCATCTCACCATTGAGCCAGATTAGACCATCACGATCATCAAATGGAATAAGTGCCATTTTTCAGCTTCCTATATTTATTTGGCGAACC
Source organism: Bacteroidota bacterium (assembly GCA_009936825.1). The sequence continues at coordinate 2,063 of JAACDV010000259.1, forward strand.
CGCTACGCCCAAAATTACCGAACTTCGCCCAAAATGATCGTCAAATGATCCCAAAAGATTAGTTCCAAATCGGGCTTATTATGCTATCTTAAGATGAGATTAACATTACATCGGATAATTGGTCAACATGGCTGACATAAAACCCTTTGGCAAGGCTCTCTTTCTTCGTGAAGAGGAGTTGCGTCGCGGCATTGAGCTCATGTTTTTTGCTTATCGGGATTTCACTGGTGAGGCCGATTCCATACTTGCTGAACAGAATATGGGGCGGGCCCATCATCGGGCGATCTATTTCATCGGACGGCATCCAGGAATGACCGTCAGCGATCTTTTGGGAATTTTGAACATCACCAAACAGAGCCTGTCGCGGGTTTTATCAACCTTGGTAAAAGATGGTTATGTCATCCAGAAAACCGGTTCCGGCGACCGCCGCCAGCGGCTTTTGCACCTGACCAACAAGGGCAATGCGTTAGAGGCACGGTTGACCGAGGTACAGGGCCGGCGCTTTGCCGCCGCCTATCGAGAGGCCGGGGCGCATGCTGTTGAAGGGTTCCAGAATGTACTACAGGGCTTGTTGGACAAGGATACACAAGCGCAAATCGATCGGCAGGAGGCATCAGATTAACATCTCGCCCCCTCCCTGTTGTGATATGACCGCTTTGCCAAAATCGCCAAGCCAGCCACCGGTCAACGGGGGCCCGATATGAGCAACCATCACATTTTAATCATTGATGATGACGAACGACTGCGCCTGTTGCTCCGCCGGTTTCTAGAGGAAAGCGGCTTTCGCGTTTCCGATGTTGCCAGCACCCTAGAGGCGCGGCAAATCCTGACTGGCCTTGCCTTTGATATGCTGATC
>JAACDV010000260.1 GCA_009936825.1 Bacteroidota bacterium
AACCAAGCTCGGCGGCGGCCTTGCGCACTTTGGCGGCGGTTGTTTTTGACGCCGATGCTCCCGGCGTAAAAACCCGGCTGACCGCTGACTGGCTGACCCCGGCCCGGCGCGCAACATCCAGTGATGTAGAGCTATCGCGTGGCATCAGTCAGCCGTCCATCCGCCGTCAATAATAAGAGCCGTTCCGGTAATCAATGCTGCCGCCTTGGACGCCAGAAACTGAACCGCTCCCATGATATCCTCAACCTCGCCAACCCGGCCAAGCTTAATCTTTTCTTCAATCCAGCGCACCCGCTCAGGGCGCGAAAATGTCTGTTCGGTCAGCGGTGTGCGAATAAAGGTCGGGCATATCGTATTAACGCGCACACCATGCGGGCCAAGCTCAATCGCCATAGATTTGGTAAAGCCCTCAACCGCGTGTTTAGAGGCGGAATAAACCGCGCGGTCAATACCGCCAACAACCGCCATCTGGCTGGAGATATTGATTATCGACCCTTTGCGGCCATCGGCCAACATCGCCTTGGCAACCGCTTGCGAAGCGAAATAAGCACCGCGCAGATTGATATTCATCACCGCATCGAAATCTTCGGGGCTGGTGTCCACCGCCGGAGCGTGCCGTGCCACACCGGCGCTATTCACCAACACATCGAGTGGGCGCAGGGCATCAATACTGGCTGCCATGGCTTCGACATCCGCGATATCACTCAGACACGCCTCTGCCGAAAATCCGGCCGCTGATATCTGGGCAACCGCCGCATCGAGCTGGTCCGGGCGGCGCGCCATGACGATAACATGCGCCCCCGCCTCAGCCAGCGCGGCCGCCGCAGCAAAGCCAATTCCCGACGAGCCACCAATAACCAGCGCTCGCAATCCATCAAGACGAAGGGAGGGGGTTTTGGGTAGCGTCATGACAAAGCACCCTCATAGTGAATTGTGCCTTGCACCCGCGATTTATTAAATTCACGCACCCGTGCAAACACATCAACACCAAGCTGATCATAGGTATGCAGCAAATCTACCAACACCCAGTTTTCCCGGATTAACCCATTTTCAACACGCCAAAAATCTAGCGACCGCATGGTCATTTTTTGCCCCGAAGGCGCAATGCCAAGCCAGCCATCGCCAGACACGGTCATTTCCATATTCGGCCAGCCGGTAACCGCCACATAATTTCCTTCAGCAAAAAAATGGGCCACACCGCCATTTGCTGTTCCGCCGCGCCGATCAGGCAGCGCATTCAAAAAGGGAATTTGATGCCAGTTGCGAAATCCGGCAATACCCCGCGCCGTGCCAATACCCGCAGGGCCGTACCAGCTCATCCGGGGGTGCCAAAACCGTTCGGCCTCCATGACTTGCGGGCCGCCTTGCGAGGGGTGTTTGGATAAATGTTCCAGCATCCCTATGACCACCGCCATGCTGGCATCGCTATCTACACCTGCCTGCTGCGGCGTCAAACCATCCTGTGTTGCGGGGCCCGGAACCAGCCATTCACGCCCCAATGACGGTGCCATCGGCCAAGCATTGGCCTGCATCATCAAGCTGGGAATATCCCAAATCGCCTGCATTTCAACGATCCGGTTATCTTCAATCCGGAAAAATTCATGATAGCGCATTCCAACCTGATGACCCGTTGGCGGAATATCCAAAAACGGCGCCAGAAATGCCCCGGTGTAAAAGCCGCAGCCTCCCACCCAATCAGCACCCTGCTCGGTGCGCCCCGCCATCAGGATCATGTCGCGGCGCTCCAGATCGGGAATGGCCCTGGACAGCGGCTCAAACGCCGTTTCATAAAGTGCGCCGGCCCCCGTCACATCACCAAAGGGCGCGCATAGATGGATGATAGCATCATCAGCCATGACCGCGCCCATCTCGCGGCGCACATCAGCCTGATTAAAATCATATAAAGCAGCCCGCAACGGCGCCATCATTCCCTTTAGAGCTTGTTGATGTTTGATTTGTTCCTTGAGGTCTTCACTCATTGGGCAGCCTCACCATAAGGGACGTTCTTTCCGCCATAGCGGCGCACCCTGATGTTGGCCTGCTCGGCGTGACCAACAAACCCCTCAAGCATACAAAGACGCGAGCAATAGGCGCCTATCTCAGCCGCAGCCTCGTCGCTGGTTACCCTTTGATAGCTGTGTGTTTTCAGGAACTTGCCAACCCAAAGTCCGCCCGTATAGCGGCCAGCCTTTTTTGTCGGCAGCGTATGGTTGGTGCCAATGACCTTATCCCCGTTCGCCACATTCGTTCGCGGTCCAAGAAACAGCGCGCCGTAACACGTCATGTTTTCAAGGAACCAGTCATCACGGTCCGTCATCACCTGCACATGTTCAGAAGCGATATCATCGGCAACCTGCAACATCTCATCATAGGTATCGCAGACAATCACCTCGCCGTAATCGCGCCAACTAACCGAAGCCGTATCGGCGGTTGGCAAGATGGCCAGCAACCGGTCAATTTCGGCCAGCGTATCTTCGGCTAGCGTTAATGAATTGGTCAGCAAAATAGCGGGCGAATTATAGCCATGTTCAGCCTGTCCCAGCAAATCGGTAGCGCATAATTCAGCGTCAACCGTGTCATCGGCAATCACCATGGTTTCGGTTGGGCCGGCGAACAGATCAATTCCAACACGCCCGAAAAGCTGGCGTTTGGCTTCGGCAACAAAGGCATTGCCCGGGCCAACCAGCATATGAACGGGATCAATGCTCTGGGTGCCGATTGCCATTGCACCAACCGCCTGAATCCCGCCAAGCACATAAATTTCATGTGCCCCGCCAAGATGCATCGCTGCGATTACAGCGGCGTTCGGGCGTCCTTCGAAAGGCGGAGTTGTCGCAACAATGCGCGGAACCCCGGCGACAGACGCCGTCAGAACCGACATATGCGCAGACGCCACCATCGGGAATTTACCCGCCGGCACATAGCAGCCGACCGACTGCACCGGAATATTCTTATGCCCCAGGATCACCCCCGGCATTGTTTCAACCTCAACGTCCTGCATCGAAGCGCGCTGAACTTCAGCAAAATTGCGGACCTGATCCTGCGCAAACCGTATATCATCCATATCGCGCGGTGAGACCTCAGCAATCAGCGCGTCAATTTCACTCTGGCTCAAGCGGTAACTTGCCGGTGAGAAATTATCGAACTTTTCGGAAAGCTCCCGAACTGCCGCATCGCCGCGTGCTTCAATTTCGCCAAGCGCTTGTTCCACAACACCGCGAACGAGAGCATCATCTTCTGATCGTTCATCCTGCGGCTTACCTGTTTTAAGATACTTAATCGCCATCAATCACTCCACACTTACTTATCGCTTGGCACTTTATTCGGCGCATGATCCGCCACGAGATCCGGGCGGGGCGCTTGGCGTTCACCCTTATCGAACGCCTCCCAGCCTTCGCCGCCAAAGGCATCAACGCCGAGTTGAGCCATCACATGCGGAAAATCGACCATCACCCAGTTATCGACAATCTTGTCGTCAACGACTTTCCAAAAATCCATATAGCGGATTTCGACCTTTTTTCCGGTGGGCGCGATACCCATAAATTCACCCGAATGAACCGCTTCCTGACGGCCAAACGCCGCTGCCCACTCGCCCATATAAAGACGCGCCTCATCAACACAAACCTTGTCAGAAAAAGCCGCCTGAAAAGGGCGTTGCCAGTTATCCTGAAATTCCTGAAGTCCGTTTTTAGTGCCGCAACCGGCATTTCCCATCCAGCGAAATCCATCAGCAAAAAAGCTGCCAATATCGTCAATACGGTGATCGTTCAGCCCCTCAACCATGCCCTCAATAACCGCGCGCGTCGCCTCGGTCTTGGACATGTCTGTATCTTTAGTGAGTTCTGCTTGTTGCGGGCGGGCGCCAACCATTATTTGCCTCCTGAAATACGGGTTTCACTTTTGCTGTTGAAAAGATGGCAGGCCGTCACCGGAAGTTGAATTTGAACCTGATCGCCAATCGCCGCGCGGTAATCCTTATGCGCCTTCACGCAAACCATCGTACCGCCAGCCCTGACCGTCACCATCGTCGCATCACCAAGAAGTTCCAACGCATAAACAGGGGCATCAATCAAACCGCCTGCCCCTTGTTTTTTACCGCCATCCACCAGCGCTGCATCCTCAGCCCGGAACCCTAGAACCACGTCACCGTCGGGGCCGCCAAGGCCGCTAATCTCGATATTCTGCCCTGCAAAACTGCCGCCTTTCAGCGAGCCTGGGACAAGATTCATTGCCGGATTACCGATAAACCCAGCGACAAAAACATTCGCCGGATAATCATAAATTTCAGTGGGCGTGCCAACCTGCTGCACCACCCCTTTATTCATCACCACGACTCGGTCCGCCAGCGTCATCGCCTCAATCTGGTCATGCGTCACATAAATCGTCGTAACCTTCAATTCATGGTGAAGGTGCTTAATCTGGGCCCGCGTTGATACACGCAATTTCGCATCAAGATTGGATAGCGGCTCGTCCATCAAGAACACATTTGGCTCGCGGACGATAGCGCGCGCAAGGGCCACACGCTGGCGTTGGCCGCCAGAAAGTTCAGCCGGACGCCGGTGTAAAAATTCGGTCAGTTCAACCATTTCAGCAGCGCGCATAACGCGTTCATTATGCGTAGCACTGTTCACGCCGCGCACCTTTAGCGGAAAGCGGATATTCTCATAGACATTCATGTTGGGATAAAGACCGTAAGACTGAAAAACCATGGCGATATCACGGTCTTTAGGCTCCAGATCATTTACCCTCATATCATCAATCAGAATATCGCCTTCGGTGATTTCCTCGAGCCCGGCGATCATCCGCATGGTGGTCGTTTTACCGCAGCCTGACGGACCCAGAAGCACCAGAAACTCCTGATCCTTAATATCCAGATCAAAGGTATCAACAGCGATGAAATCGCCCCAGCGCTTGGTCAGATTTTTGAGAGAAATGCTTGCCATATCGCCTTTTTATCCCTTTACCGCGCCAGCCGTCAGCCCGCTGACAATCTGGCGTTGGAAGAACATCACCAGCACAAATAGCGGCGCCGTAGCAGACACCACCGCCGCCACCGCATACATCACGTTGCCCTGTTCTTGCGTTGACCCCAGAAAGCTGGCGATCTTTGGAACCATCGTCTGATTTTCTTCGGTCAGCAAAAGTCCGGTCAGCGCGAAATCATTATAGGCGAGCAGAAAGCTGAACAGCCCGGTGGTGATCACCCCCGGCCACATCACCGGAATAATCACATAGCGGAACGCCTGAAACCGCGTGCATCCATCGACCATCGCGCTTTCATCTAGGTCCTTTGGAATGTTCAGAAAAAACGAATGCAACATCCATAAGGTGAAGGGCTGATTGATCGCCACCATGACAATAATTGTGGTGGTCAGATGCCCCCATAAATTCAATTCAAAGAAAGGTAGCATATAACCCGACACCAGCGTGATATGCGGCATCGCGCGGAACACCAGCGCAACGATAAGAATCCAGAACGCATATCTGAAACCGGACCGCGATAATGCATAGCCGCCAAGCGTTCCAAGCGTCAGCGAGATTGCCACAACCGACAGCGTCATGATGCCGGTATTAATCGCGGCCTTCCAGAATTCTTCTTTGATCCAGGCACCTTCATATCCGGCAGAGGTGAATAATCCGCCCGTTTCCGCCATCGTGCGAACCCCGAAAATGGAGTTACGCCAGTCCTGTTTGGAAAAGAAATCGGCCTCAACCTTAAAGCTTCCCCACAAGGTCCAGAAAAACGGAAACGCCGCCAGCACCAGCCATAGGGCAAGGAATCCCAAAGAGAGAATAGTCAGCCATTTAGGTTGCCGCCCAGATTGCAGTGCTGCCGCAGCATTTGTATCGGATTTGCTCATGCTTGGCCCGCCCCCTATGCCGCACGCCGGTTGGCGCGCCACGTCCGGACAATCACCGGCGCCAGCAAAATGGACACACCCAAAATTGTCAGCATCGAAGTGGCCGCCGCCGACCCAAACAGCATCGTGCCATCACTGCCGCGAAGATCATTATAGATGATCCACGAAAGCGACGTGGCATTTGCCGCGGCATTAAAGCCTATAATCGGTTCGAACACGCGAAAATTATCCATCAGTTGAATCAACGAGATGAACACCACCAGCGGCATTAAATGCGGAATAACAACATGGCGAATGGTCTGCCAGCGATTGGCCCCGTCAATCATCGCACTTTCCAGCGTGTCTTGCGGCACCGTTTGAAGGCCGGCATAAAACACCACAAAGGCAAAGGGCGCTGAATGCCAAACCCCGTAAACCATCAAGGTGATCCAAGTCAGCGTTGATGACGCCTTTAGTGACAGATCGGGATCATCGAAAAGGATTTGCAAGGTACCGCCTAAAATCCCTTTGGCATCTATCATCCAGAACAGAATCAACGAGCCAATCAGCGGCGTTACAATCATCGGCAACAACGATATGAAAATCGTCGGACCTTTGAAGATCGAGGGAAGTTTATTTACCGCCAACGCAACCACAAATCCCAGCATGATGACCAGCGGCGTCACCACAAACGTGTAGGCAAGCGTAAAACCGAGCGCCTTGTAGAACGGCAAATTCATAATCTTGGCAACAAAGTCAGAAAATCCGGCACGCTCTCTCCACGCCGTCCCTATTTCACCAAACGCCAGATGATTACGATTGCTGTAAGTGCCAAATCCGTTAAACCGGCCAAGCGGGGCTTCGCGGTTCAGCGCTTCGTTTGCCTCAATATTAACAACGGTGACTTCCTTACAGCCAAAGGGGCCGCAATTCTTGACCGTATCTAGAACCTGTTCATGTTCGATATAAAAAGACTGCAAACCAACCGAAATTATCGGCAGCGCGATGAATAAAAGCATCGCCAGCGCCGAAGGCCAGATAAAGCTGATAAAGGTACGATGTGGCATGCCGCCCGTCTCACCTCGTCGGGTAGATTGCGCCCCGGGATTACGCCAGTTTGGTTGCACCGGTTTAATTACACCGGTTGGATTATGCTGGCTGAAAATTAAAAAGAATAAATAAAGCGATCAAAAATTGATCAAACGCTGATTAAGAAATTTGCAGAGAGTGGCAAGCCACTCTCTGCAAAAATTTACCTATAGGCCTAGAGAAAGCCTTTTTCTTTGGCAGCTGCAGTGTAGGCAGCTTCGATATCGGCCAGAGTCTGCTCGGCGCTCTCATTGCCTTGAAGGAAGTCAGCCAACTCGGCGCCAGCCGCACCATGCAACGCGCCCATGAAAGGCAACATCGGGTAAGGTGAAGCACCGCCCGAAGCAGATGCCACAACACCAACACCGGCAGCGCGTGGCTGTGCGCCATCGATCAACCAGTTGGCAGCATCAGCATTAGCAGCAGCCATTTTAGGAGAAATACCCGCCATCATTGCTTGGAAAGTTGCCTCGGCATCAGCTGCTGATGCGTTCTTCGCAATGGCAAAACCGTCCCACCACAAAGTTGTTGATGGAATTGATCCACCCGCAACAGTTGGTGCTGCCGCAAACATGGTGTTGCTTTCGATAGCAGCGGTTGACCCTTCGCCGTCAGTAACAGCACCGGCTCTTGATCCCCACAGGTTGGTCAGCGCGACATTGCCTGCTTCCCACTCGGCCTGAACCGCGTTTGAATCATGCGTTAGGAAATCAGGGTTCATGTACTCTGACAGCGACTTCATCATGTTCAATGTTGCAACGCCTTTTGCGTTGTTAACTGATACTTCGGCTGTGCCCGGCTTAAAGAACTCACCGCCGTGACCCAGATACATATTGACGAATTCCTCACCAAGGTTCCATCCGGCTTTGTAAGTTCCTGCTACAGGATAGTCCATCAAGCCTTTAGACTTGATTGCCTTAGCAGCGGCCAGAACCTCTTCATAAGTTGTCGGAACGCCAACGCCTGCCGCATCCAGAATGTCCTTGCGATAAAACAGATGCTGGGCATTCGCCATAAAAGCAACTGCCATGATCTTGCCATCGATGGTGATCATCTGCATGTCCTGCAAACCACCGCCATGCTTTGCAACCAGACCATCCAGCGGAAGTGCCAGACCGTCATTCAACAGCGAAACAAGTGTGCTGTTGGAGACATGTGAGACTGAAAATTCAGCCGGGTTGGCAGTAAATGATGCCACCAGACGGTCTTTGTGATCTTTGTTCAGATCAACAGAAACCATTACTCCGCCGCCATCACAGGCCGCAGCTGCCGCCGCGACCGCCTGAATTGCCGGAAAATCATTTCCGCCAATACGAACCGAACCGGCGCTGATGCCGCAGTCAGCATAGGCTGCTGACGAAAGAACGGCCAGTGAACCAGCCGCAATCATTGTTCTCATAAACATAATTTGAATTCCCTCTTATTAGATTGATCCCTTTAACGCGGGAAAATTGCCAAACCAGCTTCCCGCTCGCCCAGCTTCCCGCCCGCATTCACGCCATTCAACCGACACGCTATTCAGCAGAATTGACGTTTTCCCTACAGTCACGTCTTTCACCCGTTTAGATAGGGGCATCGCAAACTTTGACGCGACACGAACTTAGATTTTCGCACCTGCGCTGTATTAGTTAAGTGCGCTGTCGGTAAATACTAGACAAGTCGAGCACGGCTTGGCAAGTTCATTTTGCATACGCATGCATAGCGGCTCAAATTTCAAGGAAATTTGCATTAATGACTAATTTTCAAAATGAAAAACAGATAGTTAGAGATTTTTACGCGGCCCTAGACCTGGCTGACGAAAAAACCATCACTGAGGTGATGACCAGGTTTACCTCGCCAGATTATCTGTGGCGCGGGTTTCATCCCTTTAACGAGATTCGTGGCGGTGTAGAGGTTGCCGATAAATTCTGGAAACCGCTGCGCTCGGCGCTAACATCGTTGCAGCGGCGGCTTGATATTTTCATGGCGGGAGACAATCAACTCGAAGGTCATGACGGTGTCTGGGTGGCCTCGATGGGGCATTTGATGGGGCTGTTCGATGCACCGTGGCTGGGAATTCAGCCCACCGGCAAGATTGCGATGCTGCGTTATGCGGAGTTTCACAAGGTCGCTGGCGGCAAGATCACCGAAAGCGCGATGTATTTCGATATTCCGCATCTGATGATGCAGGCAGGGTTGAACCCGTTCCCCCCGCAAACAGGTGCGCATCTGGTGCAGCCCGGCCCGATGACGCATGACGGGGTGATGTTGGGTCCCGTCGATCCCGCAGAAGGCGCCAAGACGATGGATGCGATCGCCTTTATGGTTACGGATATGAAGGACTGGAGCGGCGGGCGAGAAGAGCCGCTGGTTGATGAGCTGCGCCGCAGTTGGAACGAAGACATGATCTGGTGGGGACCGGCCGGTATCGGGGCCACCTATACAATTGAACGCTATGCTGAGCAACATTCGGGGCCGTTTCGTGCCGGCTTCAAAGACCGGATTTTCAACGGCCATATTGCGCGCATTGCCGAGGGCACAATCGGCGGCTTTTTCGGCTGGCCAAACCTGACATTAACGCCGACCGGCGGATTTATGGGGATGCCTGCAACGGGCAAGCCGGGCGATATGCGGGTGATTGATATGTACCGGCGCGAAGGGGATAAGCTGACCGAAAACTGGATTTTTATTGATCTGCTGCATTTCTGGAACATGCAAGGCGTGGATATTCTGGGCCGAATGCAAGACCATCCCCGAACTTAGATAAGACGGGAACTTAAGTATGGCAGGAACTTAAGGCAGGAACTTGAGGCAGGCTAAAACTTGATGATTGATGCTCACCATCATCTTTGGGACCTTGATGCAGTCAGCTATCCGTGGCTGGAGGCGCGCGGCGTTACGCGTTTCTTTGGCGATCCAACCCCAATCCAGCGCAATTATCTGTTGGATGAGTTTACCGCTGATGCCCGAGCCAACGGCATTTTAGCGTCGGTTCACATCCAAGTGGGTGCAGCCGACGGAATGGCCGAGGCGCGATGGGTTCAGCAACTGGCCTCGGCCAATCCGGATTGGCCGATAGTGCAGGTTCCTTTTTGTGATCTCGGCGCCCCAGATTTTTCTGACGTTCTGGATGAATTTTCGGCGATGCCCAGCGTCAAGGGCGTACGCCAAATCATCGGGCGCGCGCCGGGCGAAGACGCCGCCACCGGCACCAATGCGTTGTTGGCGTCACCTGCCTTTCGGGACGGGATGAGTGCGGTTGGCAAGCGCGGACTGTCTTTTGATCTGCAGCTAATCCCTGAACTGATGGCCCAAGCAGCAGAAATGGTGAGCGAGGTGGCCGCCAAAACACCGCACATTAACATCGCCCTTTGTCATGCTGGCAGTCCTTATGATCGCACGCCTGCAGGGCTGGCCGAATGGGCCGCTGCGCTGACCACACTTTCCGCCCTGCCGCAGGTTACCTGCAAGCTATCCGGGTTGGGGATGTTTCAGCATGACTGGCAGCTCGATGATTTCCGTCCGATCATCGATACCTGCCTTGATCAGTTCGGCGAAGACCGGTGTATGTTCGGATCAAACTTTCCCGTCGATAGCCTGTATTCAAATTACGAAAAACTGATAAATGCGCACCGGACAATTGTGCCAGACGCGATGCATGATGCGGTGTTTAATTCCACCGCCGCCCGTTTTTATGGGTTTGCGGACTTGTAAATAGCCACAAAACGCAGCACTCTTTTCCCCCTCCGTGAACACCGACGGTAAAGATTAATAGGTTTGGACTGACATATGCGCGTTCTCGTCTATGGCGATTCCAATAGCTGGGGCTATCTTGATGATGGTTATGGCTTTCGCTGCAACCGCCGGTGGCCGGTGGAGATGAAAGCAGCCCTTGCTGCGAAAAATCACAAAATTAACTTGATTGAAGAATGCCTTCCGGGCCGCACGACCAATATCGACGATCCCGAAATGGGTGCCAACCTGATGATGGAATCAAACTTTTCAGAAGAAGGGGACCCCTCGCAGAGACCAGATTTAACACCAGGTTATGAATTTAATGGTGAGCGTTCTTTGACGACGTTGTTGATGTCTCACCAGCCGCTTGATCTTGTGATGATCATGCTGGGGACAAATGATCTAAAAACACGGTTTGGCCGGAATGCTGATGATATCACTTCCGCGCTGATGGGGTTGGCGCAAATTGTTGCCAGCAGGCCGGCGGGCGCGGGCGGGTGGAACAACGCCCCGCCGCCACGGGTTATTCTGATCTGTCCGCTAAAATTGGGGCCGCGCGCTGATGATGCCGCATGGGAGCGCGCCGGCGATTGGCTGGGTGGACGCGGCACATCAATCCAGCTTCCGGCAAAATTGCAAGACGCCTGCGCCAGCCGCGGAATTGGATTTATTGATGGCAATTTGTTTGCCGCCGCATCCGACATTGACCCCATTCACTGGACAGCGGACGCACATATTGCGTTTGGCAATGGGATTGCGGACCATATAGTGGCGGAAAGCTGACGCCATGCTGTACCGTACCGCGCTGCCGTTGATCTTTGTTGGCCTTTGGTCATCGGCATTTGTTACAGCAAAGGTCGGGGTGCAATATTCAACGCCCTTTGCCATGCTGCTGGCACGGTTTGCGATCGTTAGCCTGATATTTATTGCCGCAACGCTGATCGCAAGGTGGTGGAGACGCCGCAAAAATAAGAACGCGGGCGCGGACCAAACTGACGATACCATCACGACGGCAACCATTCTGCTGACGGCGGTTGTGGGCGTTCTTCTTCACGGTGTCTATCTTGGCAGTGTGTTTTTCGCATTATCGGTTGGGCTATCGGCAGGTATTTCAGCATTGGTGGTATCACTGCAACCGTTGCTGGCGTCATTTCTGGCGATATTCCTGTTTTCGGAAAAGCTACGCCTGCCACAAGTCGCCGGAATTTTTACCGGAATGATCGGCGTAGGTTTTGTGCTGTGGCCAAAGATGGGCGGCGGCATGCCTATGCTAGGGCTGGTGTCGGTCGTGATCGGCCTTATCGCCATAACGGCAGGAACTTTGCTGCAAAAACACATTGGTGGACGGATAAAATTACTG
>JAACDV010000261.1 GCA_009936825.1 Bacteroidota bacterium
ATCCTCGCGTGTCAGGACCATCCTATAACGCGTGCATGTTAGGCAAGTTTAACCAATTTTGTCAGCCGGCGATTGTCGGTATTATCCGCCAAAGATAGGAATAACGTGGATGCGTATTTTGGATTAGGCGTCAGTTCTGGCTGCCGACAAGCAGTTGCTGAACTGCACCAAGACGAATCTGCAAATCATGCGTTTCTGACAGATCGCGCGCCAAAGTGTTCAGAATGTCTGATCGAATTGAATTCACAATAACGCCTTGAACCAACTCGCTAACCTTGTCCAACTCGTCATCCAGCACCGGAATGACAGCCTCGGTGCGGACAGCAATGGCTTCGCTGCCGGTTTCAACAACGGAAATCTCGCCGGTATCCTGCGCGAAAGCGGCAGTTGCAATGATGCCTGCTGCCTCATGATCAAGACCAGATCCATTGCGGCGGAAGTCGGTCGTTGTAACGGCATCGGTGAATTTACTCCCATCCCCGGCATTCGCACCCTCGGCAATCGCATCCGCAGCTTTTCGAGCGGCCTTAACTGCCTCAACCATCTGCCAATCAGCAGTAGCGGTGCTTTTTACTTCATCCAGAGTGCGCGAACGCGGATCGGTTTCTTCGGTGACTTCAACGACAAAGAACATATCATCGGTGCCTTCTTGAATGACACTCAGATCATCAATATCACCGGTCCAGATTGCATCCAGAACAAGGCTGTCCTGCGTTAGATCATTTTCGCCGCCATCAACGGGCTCACCATCAATATTATTACCTCTGCGGTCTATCCGGGTCAGGTTGAGAACATTACCGCCAACCTCCAGCATCGCTTCATCAAGGCTTGCGCCCGCTGCGATCTTATCTTCCAGAATATTCACCTTGGCAAAAATCAGGTCGATTGCAGCTTCTTCTTGCAGCGTCTTGATGATGCTCTCACGAACGTCTTCCAGCGCAACCTCGCCGCCTTCATTCACGCCGTCAACGATCAGAACGTGAAAACCAAAGGCCGATTCCACCGGACCAACAATCTCACCCGCAGCACCATCAAAGACGGCATCGGCAACATCATCTTCGAAATCACCTCTGCCAACCGTGCCCAGCGTGACGTCATCGATTGACCATTCCAGCAGATCAGCGGCAACCTCATTAAACTCTTCGCCGGCGGCAACGCGGCTAAACGCGGTATTGGCAGTTTCGATAGACTCAAAAACCATCTGGCGAACGTCACGAGTCTCCGGCGTGGTGAATTCATCAATCCGGTCAGCGTAGGCGTCTTCAATCTGATCATTATCAATTTCAATATCGCCTGCGAACATCGATGGGGTGATCGCCCCAACCCGCGCGCTGCGTAGAGCAGGGGCATCATAGTTTGCCTTCACCGTCTCGAACCACGCGCTCAAACTTGTCTCATCCGGAGCGGGGATAGCACTGACATCAACGGCAACACTGACCAGCGATGCGGTTCGGCGTTCCTGCTCATAGGCTGTCAAAATGCGTGCTGTGGATGATGGCTGGGCGGCACCGGCGCCAATCGCGTCAACAATCTGCCGGCGTCCTAAAATGGTATCAACCTGCGCTAAATATTGCTCTTCGGTAAGTCCGGCATTTGACAGCACACTTATAAAACGCGTCTGCGAGAAATTGCCCAACTCATCTTTGAATGCCTGCTCCTCTGCCACAGCATCGCGCTGCATCGCCCGGGTTATAGTCAGACCCAGCTCTTTTGACTCAGCTTTGAAAACAACGTCACGCGCCAGCACCCCGGCAAGTTCGCCCAGCAAACCTGATTGCAGCGCCTCACCCATGGTCGCATTCGGCATGTAGTTGCGCCGCGTGCGGTCAAATTCAATGGCGACTTCGCGCGGTGACAGGCTTTCATCTCCGGCGGTGATGGCTTTATCGCTGCCACCGATCAGGCCGGTTGTGATGTCTCCCACCCCCCATAATGCAAATCCTACGGCCAGAAAAACCAGAAAGACTTTCATAATTGGCGATTTAACACCGCCGCGCATGGCTTGAAGCATTTATTTTTCTCTGCAGTCTGTTGGTGAAGGAATAATCGGCGTTTACCCGATATTTGTACCGGTTGAAGTACGGTGGGGCAATTACCAATTTTTGCCTTATTGCCTATGATAATGTATCAAGGCAACAAAGAAGATCCGGAAGAATGCCACATCTGGTGATAAGGGGACTTATTTTGATTATCGCGGCAAACTGGAAAATGAACCCTGGGCTGGCCGAAGCTGGGGCGCTGGCATCCTCATACAGCGCAGTTAGATTTCAAAATGTTATTCGCATCGTGTTTCCGCCGCATCCTTATCTGGTGCAGATGTCGGTGCGTTTGGGCGATAGCGGTATTTTGCTGGGCGGTCAGGATTGTCATGATCAGGCTGATGGCGCGCATACAGGCGATGTGTCTGGCGACATGCTGGCGGCCTGCGGTGCCAGTATTGTTCTTCTTGGACATTCGGAGCGGCGAAGCGCGCATGGTGAAACGGATGATCTTGTCGCAGCAAAGGCCAGACGCGCCCTTGATGCTGGCATGTCAGTAATGATTTGTGTCGGTGAAACGCTGGACCAGCGACAGGCTGGCAATGCCGAATCGGTGGTCACGTCACAGCTTGCAGGCTCGATTCCCAAAGGCGTTGAGGCAGACCATCTGGTCGTGGCGTATGAGCCTGTCTGGGCTATCGGCACTGGAAAAGTGGCCAGCGAGGCCGAGATATCTGCGATGCACGACGCTATTCGGGCATGGATGACAGATGCCGGATTGGCCAAAGTTCCCCTTCTTTACGGAGGGTCGGTAAAGCCGGATAACGCCGATGCGATTTTTGCTGTCGACAATGTTGATGGCGCGCTTGTTGGCGGTGCCAGCTTGAATGCGGATGATTTTGCCGCAATCTGCGCTGCTGGTGAGCGCGTAAAACCCTTGTAATACAGTATAACAGGTCATATAACTTCGCCATATTGAACGGGCAGGCTTAAAATATCATGCAAACACTGATGCTGACGATCCATATTCTTATTGCACTTGCGCTGATTGGCGTGGTGTTGCTGCAACGCTCTGAGGGCGGCGGTCTTGGTATCGGCGGCGGTGGTGGCGGCGGCGGTTTCATGACCGCGCGCGGAACCGCAAATCTGATGACGCGTATCACCGCCGTTCTTGCCGCCTGTTTTTTCACCTCATCAATTATTCTGGCAATCATGGCTGGCGCCGGGCCTGAGCAGGTTTCGATTATCGACGAAGTGATCAACGAGACACCGGCCCCTGTTTCCGGTCCGGCAGTTCCCTCTGATCAGTAGGCCGCACTCTGCTATGACAAAACGCTGACTGGGCTACCCGCACCGCCAGTCTGCCAGCCTTGCTCTGTGGGTCAGCCAGCCTTGCACTGCCGGTCTACCAGCTTTGCTCTATAGATAAGCCGAAACCTAAAACGCAAAAATTTTACAATATGATGTAATTTGGCACTTACCAACCGCCGCATATTGCGTTATTACAGTCATCCATGCCTAGATATATTTTCATCACTGGTGGCGTGGTTGCCTCACTCGGAAAAGGTCTTGCTGCCGCTGCTCTTGCTGCGTTGCTTCAGGCGCGTGGGTATAAGGTACGGCTTCGCAAACTTGATCCCTATTTGAATGTTGACCCCGGCACCATGTCGCCAACACAGCATGGCGAAGTTTTCGTCACGGATGATGGCGCTGAGACCGATCTGGACCTTGGACATTACGAACGTTTCACCGGCGTTCATGCACGGCGGACGGACAATGTAACTACGGGGCGGATTTATTCTGACGTGCTGGCGCGTGAACGTCGCGGAGATTATCTCGGCGCGACAATTCAGGTCATCCCGCATGTTACCGACGCGATCAAAGAGTTCGTTAAATCGAATCACGATGATGAAGATTTTATCCTGTGTGAGATTGGCGGCACGGTTGGCGATATCGAATCACTTCCCTTCCTTGAAGCTATTCGCCAGCTTGGGAACGAGCTTGGTCGCGAGCAAACCTGCTTTTTGCATGTGACGCTATTGCCCTATATTGCCGCGGCTGGCGAGTTGAAGACCAAACCAACCCAGCATTCGGTTAAGGAATTGCAGTCGGTTGGAATCCAACCTGATATTTTGCTGTGTCGCACCGAACATCCGCTCCCCGAAGAGCAATTCGCCAAGATCGCATTGTTCTGCAATATCCGCAGTTCAGCGGTGATTCTGGGGCTGGATGTGAATAACATCTATGAGGTTCCGCTGTCCTATCATGAACAGGGGTTGGACCGCGAGGTTGTCCGTCATTTCGGTCTTCCCGACACGCCGCCAGATCTTGCGGCTTGGGAGCAGATTTGCAACGGTGTCAGCAATCCTGAGAGTGAAGTCACCATTGCTATCGTTGGCAAATACACCGCGCTTCAGGATTCATATAAATCCCTTGCCGAGGCGCTGGTACATGGCGGCATTGCCAATTCGACCAAAGTGAACATCAAATGGATTGATTCTGAGCTGTTTGAAAAAGAAGAATCTGCGATCGAGGCGTTGCATTATGTCAGCGGCATTCTGGTTCCCGGCGGCTTTGGTGAACGGGGCTCGGAAGGCAAAATTAAAGCCATTCAAATCGCCCGTGAGCGCCAGATTCCCTATCTCGGTATTTGTTTGGGGATGCAGATGGCGGTTCTGGAAACGGCGCGCAATCTCGCCGGAATGAAGGGGGCGGGGTCCAGCGAGTTTGGCAAGCCTGAAATTCCGCTGATTGGCCTGATGACCGAATGGACGACGGGAAACCAGACGCAGCAGCGCAGCGCCAATGATGATCTTGGCGGCACCATGCGCCTTGGTGCCTATCCGTGTCTTCTGGAAAAGGGAACGCTGGCGCAATCGCTGTATGACTCGGCTGAAATTTCCGAGCGTCACCGCCATCGGTTTGAGGTTAATATCACCTATCGTGAACAGCTGGAGGCTGCCGGCATGACGTTTTCCGGGTTGTCACCTGATGGCAGTCTTCCTGAAATTGTTGAGCGTACCGATCATCCTTGGTTTGTGGCGGTGCAGTTTCATCCGGAACTGAAGTCAAAACCTTTTGACCCGCATCCTCTGTTTACCGGTTTCGTGGCGGCGTCGATGGAAAAGTCCAGATTGGTCTGACGTGCCTGATCAGGATTGCCGGAACTCTTTGAAAGGATAGCCCGATGAGCAATGTTCATATTGGTGGAAGCCGAGGCGCTATGGCTGTCACTTGCGGCGATGAGGCACCTTTGTTGCTGATCGCCGGTCCGTGTCAGGTTGAGGGGCTGGACCATGCGCTGACATGTGCTGAACGGCTGGCCAGCATGGCCGGTGATGCCGGGATGGGGTTTGTCTATAAATCTTCTTTCGACAAGGCAAACCGGACGTCCGCAAATGCCAAGCGCGGTGTTGGTATGGATGAGGGCTTGTCCATCCTTGCCCGCGTGAAGGCTGAAATCGGCTGTCCGGTGCTAAGTGACGTGCATCTTCCCGAGCAATGCGCCCCGGGGGCCGAGGTTCTGGACATTCTTCAAATTCCGGCTTTCTTATGCAGACAAACCGATTTGTTGCTAGCAGCGGCGGCAACGAATGCTGTGGTGAACGTCAAGAAAGGCCAGTTTCTGGCACCTTGGGACATGCAGCATGTGGCGGAAAAAATCACCGGAGCGGGCAATAAAAATGTGATGCTAACCGAGCGCGGCACTTCCTTTGGCTATAACACGCTGGTTTCAGACATGCGCGGCCTTCCGCAGATGGCGGCAATGGGGCATCCAGTTATTTTTGACGCCACGCATTCGGTGCAACAGCCCGGCGGGTTGGGTGGTAGCTCTGGCGGGCAGCGAGAATTCGTTCCGGTTCTGGCGCGGGCGGCGGTTGCGGTTGGTGTGAATGGTCTGTTCATGGAAAGCCATGAGGATCCGGATAAGGCACCGTCAGATGGTCCTAATATGGTGCCGCTGGACGCAATGCCTCCGATTCTGGCAATGCTTCAGCGTATCGATGGTGCGCGGCGCGGCTAGATAGATAGTTTCAGGTCTATTTTGTCTGGCTTTAGTCTGTTTCAGCATGTCAAAATTGCTTTTGCTGGGCTGTGGGTCTATACCGGTGCTAATCGGATCAGCGTCTTATTTATGCCCAAAAACTTCACCAAAACTGCCAGATTACCCAATTTGCCAGATTAAGGAGGGACACCGAATGAGTATCATTGAAGACATTCAAGCGCGTGAAATTTTAGACTCCCGGGGTAACCCGACGGTCGAGGTTGATGTTATTTTGGATGATGGCTCCTTTGGCCGCGCGGCGGTGCCTTCAGGTGCCTCTACCGGTGCGCATGAGGCGGTTGAGCTTCGCGACGGTGACGCGGACCGTTATGGCGGCAAAGGTGTGCTAAAAGCCGTCGATGCGGTGAATTTTGAAATTTTTGAAACGCTGGCAGGCGGCGATGCAACCAATCAGGCCGAGATTGATCAGACGATGATTGAGCTCGATGGAACGCCAAATAAAAGCCAGCTGGGTGCCAATGCCATTCTTGGGGTTTCGATGGCGGTAGCGCGCGCCGCCGCAGACTCGGTTGGCATGCCGCTTTGGCGCTATCTTGGCGGGGTACATGCGCATTTGCTACCAACGCCGATGATGAATATTATGAACGGGGGGGCGCACGCCAACAACGCGCTGGATGTTCAGGAATTTATGATCATGCCGGTTGGCGCCGATCATTTCCATGATGGCGTTCGTATGGGAGCCGAAATCTTTCACGCGCTGAAGTCGCTGTTGACGAAAGCTGGGTATTCAACTGCGGTTGGCGATGAAGGCGGCTTTGCACCGGCAATAAATTCCAGCAACGAAGCGCTGGACTACATCGTTACAGCTATTGAGAGCGCGGGATACAACGCTGGCGACGATGTGCTGATTGCGCTGGATGCGGCGGCAACCGAATTGTTGTCTGACGGTAAATCCCATCTTGCGGGTGAGGGGCGGAGCCTGACTTCGGATGAAATGGTGTCCATGTGGGCGGATCTGGCAGCCAATCATCCGATTGTATCAATCGAAGATCCGATGGATGAGGAAGACTGGAGCGGCTTTGCAGCGCTTACGGCGCGCATTGGCGCAGACGTGCAGATTGTTGGCGATGATCTGTTTGTAACCAACCCGGAACGGCTTTCACGCGGAATTGTTGAGGCTTCGGCCAACGCCATTTTGATCAAGGTTAACCAGATTGGTACGCTGTCCGAGACGTTGCAAGCTGTTGAAATGGCACAGAAAGCTGGATTTGGTGTGGTTATTTCGCACCGCAGTGGCGAGACCGAGGCTAGCTTTATTGCCGATTTGTCTGTTGCGACC
>JAACDV010000262.1 GCA_009936825.1 Bacteroidota bacterium
GTCGCGCGGCGCCGACGGGCAGGTGACTATCCCTGCCCGCCGGTTGATCGCCGATGCGCTGACCGCCAATCCCAACCAGCCGCGCGCGCTGTTTCTGGCCGGGCTTGCCGCCTCTCAGGATGAGGAATTCGCCCGCGCGGTGGCGATCTGGCAACAGCTTCAGACTATTTCCAGCGCGGATGCCCCTTGGATAGATTTATTGGCCGAGAATATTGCCGATGCAGCTGCCGCAGGCGGCATTGACCTTGCCCAAGATACCGCCGAGTCCGGACAAGTGCGCGGGCCAGATAGCACCGATATCGCGGCGGCAGCACAAATGTCGGATGAAGATCGCACGACCATGATTGCCGGAATGGTTGACGGGCTGGCAGCCCGTTTGGCCGAAGACCCGTCCAATGCCGAGGGCTGGCAACGCCTTGCGCGCGCCTATCAGGTTCTTGGCAATCCGGTTGATGCGCAGCGTGCGCTGATTGGGGCGGCAGATGCAATGGCCGCGAAAATCCAAAACACGGCATTGACCCGAACCGCGATAATGGCCGATATCTCTGCTTTGGAGCATATGGTAACGCATAATCTGGAGGCCGACTTTGCCGATGATGCGACGCGGCTGATGTTACGCCTTGAACAGCTTGGCGAAAACCGGCCCGAGCTTTTGTATCTTCAAGGGCATTTTGCCAAACTGGCCGGAGACATTGAAACCGCCCGTCAGCGCTGGAATGAACTTCTCAAACGCCTTCCCGAAGGCGTGCCAGCCGCTAGTCGCCTGCGCAAAGAAATCACCGATCTATGATGACGCCGGACAAACTATGACTAGGGCGCGGGTGACCGGCGGGTTGATACCATCAACAGGCCGCCACCAAAGGCCGCCGCCAACAACAGGCTGCCAGCTGCCAGCAGAACATGATCGAAACTGCCAACCAGCAAAATTAGGCCGGCGATCACCGGACCCAAAACTTTTCCAAGATTACGCAGCGCACCATACACCCCCATCCCGGCGCCCACCCCGTTGCCGGTTTGATCGGCGATCATGGCAAGACAAGCCGGAAAAATGAACGCTTGAGCCGCGCCCAGTATCATCGCACCGATAATCACCCGGTCACCGGTTAGATAGGGAAGTAAAAACAGCCCCAACGCCATCAGAATCATGCCGCCCCAAATCATCAGCATGCGGCCAAAACGGTCCGCCGCCATGCCGCCAATAGGACGAATTAGAAGATGGGAGGCCTCTTGAATACTGAAAAATAATCCCGCTAGAACAATGGCATAATTACCTTGGGAGGCGGCAATGATATGTAATGGCAAAAACGCCCGTACCGCATAGGACGCGGTATTAACCATCATCTCCAACCCGCCCGCAACCCATAAGGCAGGGCGCTGGCTGACCTGCAAAAGCGCATTTGCCAACGCGGCGATCCCCCCTCTAAACCAGCCAAACAAGCCCGACATTGTTCCCCTATACTTAGTCGAAACAGCCTGATGCGCGTTCTGGGCAGGAATATTTTCACGGCGCGCCTCAAGTGCGAAAATCGGCAAAAGCGCTAATGCCGCAATCGCACCTGTCAGCATGAATAGAGTCTGCGGGGTCATTTGGGTGAGCAAAAAAGCAGCAGAAACCGGGGCCAAAAGATAGCCGATCGAACGCCCGATGCCAAAAATACCCATCCGTGTGGCTCTGCCTTGGGTGGCCATTTCGGCAACAAAGGCCAGACTAACGGGGCCAAAAATTGCCGTCGCCAACCCATGCACCATCCGCAAGGCAAATAACTGCCCCGGCGTATGAACAAAAGGGTAGGCAAAGGGCATGGCGATGAACAGAAAAGCCGCGATTAAAAGCCAGCGGCGGCGACCCTGATTATCAGAGACAAAGCCGATCACCGGTTTGACTAAAATGCCGGTCAAAGTCGATACCGACACCACCAGACCCAAAAGCAGGTCAGTGGCACCCAGCATGGCAGCAAAAATCGGCAGAACCGGGGCCTTGCCCATCTGATAGGCAGTGCGAACAATCGCATCAGCGCTGAA
>JAACDV010000263.1 GCA_009936825.1 Bacteroidota bacterium
ATAATCCTGATGGATGAGCCTTGCTCGGCGCTGGACCCGATTGCGACTGCCAGAATCGAAGAGCTGATCCATGAGTTAAGCAACGAATTTACCATTGTGATCGTTACGCATTCGATGCAGCAGGCGGCGCGAGTCTCGCAGCGCACCGCTTATTTTCATCTTGGCAAACTGCTAGAAGTTGGCGATACCAATCAGGTTTTTACTACGCCGCAGCATGAAATGACCAAGAATTATATTACTGGTAGATTTGGATAATAGGGTTTTATCGGATGAAGGGCATTTGCCAATGAGCTATTTTTTTGGGAAATCAGAATGAGTGACGCCATCCATACCAGCAGCGCGTTTGAACAGGATCTTGTCGATCTGAATATGGATATTGTGCGCCTTGGCAAGCTGGCAAGCCGTCAGTTGAATGCCTGTCTTCGGGCGATGTCCGATTTTCAGGTGAACAAGGTTGATCTGCTTATCGAGCAGGATATCGAACTCGATCGGCTAGAGGCGCAAATCAATGACCGGGTGCTGAGCATCATCACGATGCGCGCCCCCCGCGCCGATGATCTTCGCCGTGTGTTGGCTGCCGCCAAAACGGCCAATGATCTGGAACGTATCGGCGACTATGCCCGCAATACAGCCAAGCGCACAAAGGCAGTGATGACAGGTGATCCGGTTGAATTGCCTTGGGATATGCTAATCGAAATGGGCACAATGGTTGCCGCGATGATCGATGATGTATTGCTGGCTTATCAGCAGGGCGATATCAAGGCTGCACAGGCGATCCGGAATTCGGATGTACATATTGACAAGTTAAATACCAATTTCCTAACACTCGCCATCGAAAAGATGGATGACAATAACGTTGATTCACTGACCGGAACTCACCTGATTTTTATGGCAAAGAATCTAGAACGTATTGGTGATTTCACCACGGGCATTGCCGAGCAGGTGCATTTCATCGAAACCGGCATTCCAGTTGATGCTGATCGCCCAAAGGCTGATCGTACCAGCTGGATGATTGCTAATCAGTAGCATATGTCGAATTTTGCTGCTCGCACGAGAGCTTGCTCAAGCGCGTTGATCGGCGTTAGCATTGCCTGCTATCAACGACATTCCGTTTCCACGATATGCGCCAAGTCTGAACACCGGCTTTGAGGGTACAAAAATGAACAATGGTAATACGCTGACGAGCGTGAAGTCTGGTCAAAATCCGGCTCAGGAATCTGGTCAAAAATCCAATGACCCACCTGCTCAATTACTGCTGCGTTCGTGTAATGATGACGGCGTTTTGCGTCTGACATTAAATAGTCCACACACACGAAACGCGCTGTCTGAGGCGATGATGACCGCACTTGCCGGCGCGCTTGCGGATGCCAGCACCGATGCAAATGTTCGCGTTATTGTGCTTTGCGCCAATGGTCCGGTTTTTTGCGCTGGACATAATCTAAAGGAAATGACCGCCGCCCGCACCGCTCCCGAAAATGCCGGGGATCGTGGGCGCGCCTATTTCACCCGTGTGATGAAGCAATGCGCGGCATTGATGTCGTCGATCCCGGCCCATCCCAAACCGGTTATCGCTGAGGTTGCGGCTACCGCGATGGCAGCAGGCTGTCAGCTGGTAGCCAGTTGTGATCTGGCAATTGCCGCAGAAGAGGCAAAATTTGGCACGCCCGGGGTTAATATCGGTCTGTTCTGTTCAACCCCGATGGTGGCGATATCGCGCAAGGTGGCGGCAAAACACGCGATGGAATTGTTGCTGACAGGGGACCCCTGTTCGGCCCAGCATGCCGTCGAAATCGGCCTGATCAACCGCGTTGTTCCAACGGCTGAACTTACGGATGAAGTGATGGCAATGGCAACGAAAATTGCCAGCAAATCAACGGCAACGGTAGCGTTTGGTAAGCCGGCTTTTTATGCGCAGGCGGAACGCTCGCTTGCCGATGCATATGATTATGCGGCCGAGGTGATGGTTAATAATATGTTGGCCAATGATGCCGAGGAAGTTATCAACGCCTTTATCGAAAAACGTCATCCAAGCTGGAGCGACAGCTAGACCTGATGGTCGCCAGTTTTTGAACCAGAAGACTCCGAATGCAAAGGGTCCAACTGCACCGGCGCGCCGTGCGGCGTATTTAGATAGGCCGTGCGCCAAGCTTGCATCATCTGCTGAACTTCGGTTCCTGCGGCAATATCGCGGTCCTGAAGCAGGCGTTGCAGCGCGTTCAACCAAGCATTGTAATAATCATCACTGCCGTCTAGATGCCCCGCATTTTCATCCTCACGAAGGGCGGCGGCCAAGGCATCGGCCCACTCCGGCCAGCTGAAAATCCCGCGTTCGTGAAGATGCACGGTCAGCGCAAAGGCCGCCCCATGCCAAGGCGCCGCAAATGGTTTGCGGTTAACCGTTTCATGCCATCTTGTGGTGGGGGTTATCATGCGCCAGCGGAGCCTCGAAATAGGTTTTAGGGGGCCGGCGTCAGATAGCTCTGCCAAAGATCGAGGCAAACTTCATCTTGTGGCGATGGGGATTTCGGAGTTGAGCCTGCTTCGGGATGCTGCCAAAGATCGGTAGCGCGAAAACTGACGGTATATAGCTGCTCTGCCGCCTCGCCGTTGAAATGCGCGTTGCTGTCGGGAAAGACATGGGCGCCATGTTGCATAATAATGGTTCCGGTTCGGCCCGCTGCATAGGATGGCAAGCGCGTATGCCCGCCATTAACGGTGGTGTTTTCTGCCATTTCACGCGTTGTAACACGCTGCCCAAGGGCGAAGGCCGTGGCGTCATCGGTGTTTCGCTTTGACGGTCCGCCGCCGCGCAACACCGCCTCGACACGCGTTGCCAATAACGCGCGGTCTACCAGCATAGGGTCACCCGGTTCAATCATCCGGCCAGTGGTAATTTCGTCGGTGCTGATGATGCCATGCTCAACCATCAGATTGGCAAGCGCTCCAATCCATTTTTCATAATAACCAAACCGCGCATAATCCTTTGGTGGTAGGCGTTCGCGGCTATGGCGTGAGGCGTCAATATTCCATTTACCAAGGGCACCGACTGCTAGCGTCAGTGCCAGTGCGCGGGCATGCCAGTTAGATTCAAAAACTTTGCTCTCATCGTCACCGCGCGGAATTGGACCGTCGCCAAATCGCCCACCCATATCATGAGACCGCGTCATGACGCGCTGCCTATAACCGCAGTGCCAATCATGGCATCGCGCGTGACCAATTTTGCCAGCTCTGCCTCTGACATTCCGTTGGTCCCGGCAGGACGCATGGGCACCACCAGATAGCGGATTTCGGCGGTTGAATCCCAAACCCTAACTGCGGTTTCATCGCCAAGGCTGACGCCAAATTCGGCCAGCACCGCGCGGGGTTCACGAACCGCCCTGCTGCGATAAGCGTCGGACTTGTACCAGCCCGGCGGAATGCCTAAAAGCGGCCATGGATAACAGCTGCAAAGCGTGCAAACGACGAAATTGTGGGTTTGCGGCGTGTTTTCAACCGCCACCACATGCTCACCCTGACGCCCGCCGTGGCCCAGCTTGTCAATCACGGCATCGGCATTGTCGAAAAGGGCGGCGCGAAATTCTGCATCCAGCCATGCGCGCGCCACCAGACCAGCACCGATTTGCGGTCCAATATCATGTTCGTAAAAATCAATAATTGCATCCAGCGCCGCCGGATCAATCAAGCCTTTTTCGGCAAGAATTGTCTCTAGCGCCTTAACCCGAAGGGCGGGGTCAGACGGTAAAAGACTGTGTGGACTGTCATCATGATGATCGTGTGGCATGGGGTATCATGAATGACAACGTGCTTTTTTGTCTAGCTTGATCACAAAACATACGTCGAAAAAATGATCAAGTGGCCGAAATTTAGCTCTCACTGGTTTAATTTAGCCCCTCTGGTTTAATTTGGCATTGCCTTTTACATTAGCGCTGTTTGAAACTGTTCGACTTGAAGTTTGTCACGAGGATACGAAATGTCTTTGCCTGCACTGTTTGAAAACCGTCTAACTTTACCTGTTGTTGCAGCGCCGATGTTTCTGGCCTCGGGACCTGATCTGGTGCTGGCTTGTTGCCGCGCTGGCATTGTTGGCACTTTTCCGGCGAAGAACCAGCGCACGCTTGCCGGATTTGAGGAGTGGCTGATTATGATAGGTGACGGTCTGGCGGCGATCGAAGAGGAAACCGGCCAACCCGCCCCACCTTACGGCGTTAATTTGATCGTTCACCGCACCAACAAAATTATCGAGGAAGAGCTGGCCCTATGCGTTAAATATAAGGTGCCGCTGGTGATTACTTCGCTTGGCGCGGTTCCTGAACTGGTCAAAGCGGTGCATGGGTATGGGGGCGCGGTGTTTCATGATGTAATTAATCTACGGCATGCTCAAAAGGCGGCCGGTGCGGGGGTGGACGGGCTGATTGCCGTTGCTGCAGGTGCTGGCGGGCATACTGGCGCGGCCAGCCCGTTTGGATTGTTGAATGAAATCCGGGATTTTTATGACGGGGCGGTGCTGTTGTCGGGGGCAATTTCCACGGGATCAGACATCGCGGCGGCGCAAACTATGGGGGCTGATCTTGCCTATCTTGGAACCCGCTTTATCACCACCAAGGAGTGCGCCTCTCCAGATGATTATAAGGACATGATCGTCGAGGCACGCGTTAAGGATATCGTTGCAACGCCGGTGGTCTCAGGGGTCAACGCAAACTTTATCACGGCCAGCTTAGAGCGTGCCGGAATTGATCTTGATCAAGCCGCGGGGCACGCAGGAATGGATATCGACACAGAACTTTCTGAGGCCCTGACCGATCAGGAAAATGGACTCAAAGCATGGCGCGATATCTGGTCTGCCGGGCACGGCGTTGGCAGCATTGATGATATTCCGTCGGTGGCGCATCTGGTCGCCCGTCTGCACGGTGAGTATCTGACGGCATGCGCCGCCCAGCAATCCCGCCTTGCCGAACTTCGTCCGGTGGGGGGCAGTTCATGACCGCGCCCTTTACCTTCAATACGGCAGCATCAATCCGCTTTGGTGACGGTCTTCTTGGCGAGATTGGTACGATTGTGGCGGCGGCTGGACATGCCAATCTGCTGCTGGTTACCGACCCCGGAATGGTGGCAACAGGAATTGTCGATACCGCGCTTGCCAGCCTGAGTAATGCCGATGTTACAGCAACGCTTTATAGCGAAGTTGAGGCTGATCCCCATGAAGCTATTATTTACCGTGCCACCGATCTTGCCCGCAAGGTTAATGCCGAGATGATCATCGGGCTTGGCGGTGGGTCGTCCCTTGATGTGGCAAAGCTTGCGGCGTTACTGGCCCCGGGTATGCAGCCCGTTGATCAGGCACTTGATGCTGCTTATGGAGTTGGCAATGCCACCGGGCCCAGATTGCCGCTGATATTGGTGCCAACCACCGCTGGCACTGGATCAGAGGTCACGCCGATCTCGATTGTCACCACCGGCAAGAGCGAGAAGATGGGGGTTGTCTCGCCGATTATTCTTCCCGATATCGCGCTTCTGGATCCTGAATTGACGCTGTCTGTTCCGCCGCATGTGACCGCGGCGACCGGAATTGATGCGATGGTTCATGCGATTGAGGCTTATGCGTCGGCCTCAGCGAATAACAACCCGATCTCGCGCCAGATGGCAACACAGGCGCTGACTTTGCTGGGCGGTGCGGTTGAAACGGCGGTTCATGAAGGCGGGAACAGACAGGCGCGCGCCGACATGTTACTGGGATCGATGCTCGCGGGTCAGGCATTTGCCAACTCGCCGGTGGCGGCGGTGCATGCGCTAGCCTATCCCATTGGTGGGCATGTCAAGATACCGCATGGTCTATCTAATGCGCTGGTGCTGGCACATGTGCTGCGGTTTAACGCGGTTTCTGCGCCCCGTCCCTATGCCGAGATGGCGCCGTTTGTGTTCCCCGAACAAGGTGCCATGGGCCCCCAAGAAGCAGCTTCTGCCTTTGCTGAAGGGATGGCTGAGCTAGCGGCGCGATGCGGGCTGGAGGCGCGGTTGCGTGATGTGGGCATTCCCAAAGATGCGCTGGATTTACTAGCGCGTGATGCGATGAACCAGACACGACTTCTGGTGAACAACCCGCGCGAAGTGGCCGAAAATGACGCGCGCGCTATCTATGCAGCAGCCTGGTGAAATGAGGATGTCAAAATGAGCCGTCAACCGCCACCATCGCGCGACCACTATCCCGTTTTCACCCAGCTTGCAACGCGTTGGGATGATAATGATATCTATGGCCACCTGAACAATACTGTGCATTACAAGTTGTTTGATACGGCGGTGAATGGATGGCTGTTGACCCAAGGGCTGTTGGACCCGCATAACGGCCAGACGATTTTTTTGGTGGTTGAGACCGGCTGCAGCTTTTTTGCCGAGCTGACCTATCCTGATCCGGTTGAAGTTGGGCTTCGTATTGCGCGGCTTGGGGGATCATCGGTGACATATGATATCGGATTATTTGCCCCCGACGGCGCGGTTGCAGC
Source organism: Bacteroidota bacterium (assembly GCA_009936825.1). The sequence goes on from JAACDV010000263.1 coordinate 6,498, forward strand.
GGCACGTGGCAGTTTTGTGCATGTGAATGTTGACCGGATTTCGC
>JAACDV010000045.1 GCA_009936825.1 Bacteroidota bacterium
TGGCCCGGATTATGAGATGCTGTTTCAGCATATCGCGGATCTTGGCTACACCGCCCCTCTGGGCGCTGAATATCGTCCGACGGGCGGCGATACCGATGCCAGCCTCGGTTGGGTGTCGGATGCGCGGTTTCGGGCGCGTTAGCTATGGCCTCTCCCATTCCAGACCGGTAAATTATTCCAAAGGATAATTCCAGGCGCGCCACTTTTTTTGTCGGTAGAATACGACTATAAAATGTTCAGCTTTGATGACTTAAAAAGGAAGGCTATTGATGACGCTTGTTTCGGTTGATATTGGCGGAACTAACATCCGGTTTGCAACTGTTGCCGAAGATGGTGCGCTGGCGAATCATCGCAGCATGTTATGCGCTGAATTTCCATCGCTCGAAGCTGCCTTTTCCAGCTACTTGGATGTTGAGGGAATTACAATTTCGGCGGCCAGTGTTGCGGTAGCCGGTCCGGTGCAGGGCGATCTTGTCGATGTCACCAACAATCATTGGAGTTTCAGCAAAAGGGCGCTTTTGACCGGGCTGGAATTACAGCACCTGTTGATCGTGAATGATTTCACCGCTCAGGCGCTGGCCCAGACTGACCCTGCCGCGAATGGGAATTTGGCCATTTTGGACGGCAAATCGGTGGCGAGCGCGCCGCTTCTGGTAATTGGACCGGGGACAGGTCTTGGGGTGTCGGCCTTGATCCCCATCCAATCCAATTTTCAAACACCCTCTGGTCAATCTTCTTCCAACAAGGCCGATTATATTCCCATTGAGGGCGAGGGTGGGCATGTCAGCTACGCACCGCAGACCGAGGATGAGATGCGTCTGTTTACAGCGCTGGCGGCGGAATTGCCGTTTGTCGAGGTTGAGCATCTGGTCAGCGGCAACGGGTTGGCGACTATTTACCGGATTATTACCGGCGGCGAAATTAAACCTGCCCCTGAAATTGGTGCGGCGGCGATTAAGGATCGAGGCCGTGAGCGCGATGCGGCGAATATGATGCTTGCCATTCTGGGGACAGTGATTGCGAATTCGGTTCTGACAATGGGGTGCTGGCGCGGTGTGGTTATCGCTGGCGGTATTGTTGCCCAGCTTCGCCCGCTAATCGAACAAAGCGATTTTGCCGCGCGGTTTCGTCATCAAGGGACAATGCGTGACCTTCTGGTGGAGGTGCCGGTCTGGCTGTCATTCGATCCGCATGCCGGGGTTCGCGGCGCGGCCGAAGCCTTTACCAACCCAAATTTGAAGCCCCGGATATTGTCTCGCGCTTAGGGCATGAGTTTCAGCCCCGCTCTTGGAATTAGCCCAACTCTTGCTGCACATGAAGCACATGCATGCACGCTCCAATGGTGTGGTAGTCAACCTTGCCAGCAGGTGACTTAAAGGGTTCAATCCAATCTCCTTTGCGTGAGACAATGCGATACCATGCGCCGTGATTGTGGTCGACCAGATGGTCCCATGACCATTCCCACAGCCGTTGATAGTCGGCGCGGTAACGTGCATCGCCGGTGATGCTAAACAGCTGCCATGCGGCGGCAATAGCTTCGGCCTGCACCCAAAAATATTTATGCGCATCGGCAAATTTACCATCGGGGGCATAGCCATAGACGAGACCACCATGCTGGGCATCCCATCCACGTTCCATCGCAATATTAAAAAGTGCGCGCGCACGGTCCACATGCCAGTCAGCGGCGCGATGCGCGTCCAACTGCAATAGCAGCTTTGCCCATTCAACCTGATGCCCGGGCTGGAATCCCCATGGCTTAAACAGATCATCCGGCCTGTCGATATTATAGGTCCAGTCGGCCTGCCAGTTGGCGCTATAATGCTCCCAGACTTGCCCGCCTGCATGATCGGCCAGCACCAATGTGAACTGTTTGGCGACAAGATCGGCGCGGTCCAGATACCGCACATTGCCGGTGGCCTCAAATGCAGCCAGCAGTGCCTCAACCGCGTGCATGTTGGCGTTTTGCCCGCGATAATCGGAAAGGGTTTCGAGGCTGGCGTCACGCTCATCGGCATAGGCATTATGCGCGGGCTCCCAGAATAAGCTCTCCAGCAAATCCCAGCTTTCATCAATCAGGTGCCCGGCCCCGTCAAGCCCAAGGCGCGTTCCCCAAGCCGCGGCCAGCATTACAAAAGCATGTCCGTACGCCATCGCCCGCCCATCATCAATTGCCTCGCCGCTGCGTTGCCACAAAAAATGCCCGTTGGGATGACGATGGTGGCTCTCCAGATAGGCCAGCCCATGCGCCGCCCAGCCACGGTAATGCGGCGCACCGGTCAAAAGATGCGCGTTGGCATAATTGAAAACAAAGCGGGTGCTGCTGACCAGATGACGTGTTTCGGTGTCATAAATGCTGCCATCATCGAGGAAATGTTGGAAAAACCCGCCCTTTGCATCAAATACATTGGGCTCATAGAAGGCCAGAATATCGGCGATATGACTTTGCAGAAAATCGGGGGATTCAAAATCAGGATAAATCTTCGACATGGTGTCCTAACGCCTAATGTTCTCTCGATGTAAATTTTGAAATTTAGAGATTTCCGCGCAGTTTGATAAGGGTTTCGGTGACAATGCGGGATATTTTGAAATCGGGCTTGGAGTCCATCTGGATGGCACTGACAACATTTTCTATCATAATCTGATACTGATTGCAGGCAGGAAAGCTAATGCGCTCATCCTCGCCAAGAACGCCTCTGTTCAGGCTGGCGGTGGCAACCGCCCCCGGATTGAACGGAATATCAAGTCGCGCATATCCTTTAGTGCCAGCCAACTGCAGCGATTGTATGGGACCTGCATTGCTGGCCACGGTAAACGTCAGATGCTGGTTATCTGGCCAGATCAACAGGCCGGATACCATGCAGTCCACATCATGCGCGGGGTCCAAAACAACAACAGATTGCAATGATTGCGGAGCAGTAGTGCCAAAAATCAGTATTCCGGCCATCACGGCATAACAACCGATATCAAGAAGTGGCCCGCCGCCAAACGCAGCAAAATTGCGGATATTGCCCGGTTCACGCTCCGGGTAGGTGAAGGCTGTATGAAGTACGCTTTTGTGTCCCAAATCCACATTAGCAATCCAGTCCCACTGTGGATGGTGCCGGATCATGTAGGCCTCATAAAAATACTTGCCGCTGGCCTTTGTCGCTGCTTCTAATTTATCCAAATCAGCCATGCTATAGGCAGCAGGTTTTTCACACAGAACGTGTTTGCCGGCCTGAAGTGCCCGCACTGACCACGGAACATGAAGATGATTTGGAAGGGGATTATAGATTATATCAATGTCAGGATTGGCTAGAACTGCGGCGTAATCGGTTTGCAATACATCGGTATAAATCGGATCGGTTGAGGGGACGGATGGATCGCGCCGTCCGAGTTGGATAAGGTCATGCCCTGCCGCTCTGATAGCAGGTATCACCTGATTTCGGCTGATTTTGGCATCACCAAGAATTCCGAATTTCATCGTGGCGTCCTCATTCAACGCGAAACAAGACCCATACTTGAGAGACCTGCACTTAAAGGGTGGCGGCCTCGGCAGCGCGTTTGGTTATGCCAGCAAAATCACCTTCGGCAATCATCGTCTGCGGCGCAATCCAGCTTCCCCCAACACACGGCACATTGGCAAGCGAAAGCCATTCTGGCGCATTCGCCAGCGTAATGCCGCCGGTCGGACAGACGCGCACATTAGCAAGCGGGCTGATCAGCGATTTAACAAAAGAAGGCCCTCCAGCCGCCATCGCGGGGAAAAATTTTATCGTGTTAAACCCGGCATCATTCAACCGCATAATTTCGGAAACGCTGGCCGCGCCCGGCAGCAACGCTGCCCCGGCAGTCCTTGCGCCCTCGATAACAGCATCGGTGGTTCCGGGCGAAACCAGAAAGCTGGCACCTGCATCGGTGGCTTTTTTGGCAAGCTGGGCGCTGACAACCGTGCCAGCACCAACAGTAATGTCGGGGCAGGTATCGGCCACTGCTCGAATGGCATCCAGTGCTGCGGATGTGCGAAGGGTGATTTCGATGGTCTTAATGCCGCCCGCAAGCAGCGCTTTCGCGAGCGGCACTGCCTGTTCGTGCGAGTCAATTACGATTACCGGCATGACTTTGCCTATTGCCAGAATGTCATCGATCATTTTCATTGGGGTTTCTCCTTGATCTGGCAGGGGTTTTTTACAGGCCGCCGCCGCGTTCAGCAGACAGGGAAGCGGCGCGGATAGTAGAAAATAACGGGCGCGCAAAGCCGCGCTGCGGCGCTAGATTTGTAAGGCTACTATCCGGCCTGTTATCCAGATCGCCGGCAACCATCAGGCTGCCATTGTTGGCGTCTAGGGTAATTATATCACCGTCGATCAAGCGCCCAATGCGCCCCCCCGAAACGGCCTCAGGAGTGACATGAATGGCAGCAGGCACGTTGCCCGATGCGCCCGACATACGCCCGTCAGTCACCAGCGCAACGGCAAATCCCTGATCCTGTAAATTGGCCAGCATCGGGGTCAGGCTGTGAAGCTCCGGCATGCCGGTGGCCTGCGGGCCCTGACCGCGAACAACGACGATGACATCGCGGTTCAAGTCCCCGGCAGCATAGGCGGCCTTAACTGACGCCTCATCATGAAAAATGGCTGCAGGTGCGCTGATCACATGGCGATCCTCCCTGACGGCAGAAATCTTGATAACCGCTTTGCCGAAATTGCCATCCAGCATCCGTAGCCCGCCATTAGGCGCATGCGGGTTTTGAACGGAGCGCAAAATGTCAGTATCCAGTGAAGTCATCGGTGCGTCACGCCAGGAAAGTCCAGCATCATCAAGCGCCGGATCGCGCGTATAATCGCTAAGATTATCCCCATATACGGTTTCTGCACTGCCATCCAGAAGACCGGCGTTCAGCAATTCGCGAATGACAAACCCCATCCCCCCAGCCGCATGAAAATGGTTCACATCGGCTTCGCCATTTGGATAAACGCGGGCCAGTAATGGTGTCACCTCGGATAAATCGGCAAAATCCTGCCATGTCAGTGTGATTCCAGCCGCCGCCGCCATCGCCGGAAGATGCAGTGTATGGTTGGTTGATCCACCGGTTGCGTGAAGTCCGATAATGGCATTCACAAAGCTTCGCTCATCTAGCATCCGGCCAATCGGGCGCGGGTTAACCGAGGCTCTGGAAATGGCAATCGCACGGTGCGTCGCACCAACGGTCAGCGCATGCCGCAAATCATCTTGCGGATTAACAAAAGCGGCCCCGGGCAGGTGCAGGCCCATCACTTCCATCAGCATTTGGTTCGAATTGGCGGTGCCGTAAAAAGTACAGGTTCCCGGGCCGTGATAGGCCGCAACTTCTGATTTCAGCAGGTCAGCGCGGGTTGCCTCGCCGCGGGCAAAAGCTTTGCGGACATCCGCTTTTTGTGAATTGGGAATGCCGCTTGTCATCGGGCCGGCCGGAACAAAAATCACCGGAAGATGACCGAATGACAGCGCGCCAATTACCAGCCCCGGAACAATCTTATCGCAAACACCAAGGCAGATTGCTGCATCATAAACGCCGTGCGATAGCCCGATGGCGGTGGCCATGGCAATGACATCACGGCTCATCAATGACAGCTCCATCCCGGGTCTGCCTTGCGTTACACCATCACACATCGCTGGAACGCCGCCCGCAACCTGGGCGGTACCGCCAGCACTTCGTGCTGCTGCGCGAATAATCTGTGGATAGGATTCAAAAGGCTGATGCGCGGACAGCATGTCATTATAGGCGGTAATGATGCCGATATTCGGCACAATACCGGGCGCATCTTTTTGATCATTCTCACCCGTCAGAATTGCGTCCTGATCAGGTCCGGCGGCCGCTGCGGCATGAGCCATGTTTGAGCAGGAAACCTGACGGCGGTCACTATCGGGTGACACTTCCATATTCTCGATATCTTCAAGATAGGTGCTGCGGGCAACTTGGCTGCGCACACGGATTCGCTCGGTCACGCTGGCAACAGTGTCATGAAGCTGGCTCATCTGCAAATCCTCTTTTAGGTGTTCTGCCCAAGTGTTGGCGAGTTATCATACCCTAATCATCATAGGGGTCGATCCAGGCATGGCCTTCATGTGCGGCCAAATTATCGGGCGGACCCATCGTGCCGGATCTGTATAACGCCGGTGTTTTGTTAAACCCTAGAACCGGATCGATGATATCCCATGCGGCAAACACTTCATCGCGGCGCATGAATAAAGTCTGGTTGCCACGCGCAGTATCCATTAACAACCGCTCATAGGCATCGGGAAGACGGTCCTCAAACATATCATCAAAACTCAGATTAAGCTCGGATGGAAATAATCTCATACCGCCGGGGCCGGGTTGTTTTGATATCATTTGAAGGCGTAGTCCCTCGCTTGGCTGGAGGCGGATAATCAGCCGGTTGGGGGGCGTTTCAATCGCGCTACCACCATTGCGGTGAAAAACATCATGCGGTCGCTGTTTGAAGGTAATCACAATTTCAGATGCGCGCCGCGCCAATTCTTTGCCGGTGCGGATATAAAAAGGAACGCCAGCCCAGCGCCAGTTATCAACAGCCAATCGCATCGCAGCATATGTTTCAGTGTTGGAGTTGCGGCCCAACTCCGAGGCATATTCCTGATACTGGCCGCACATGATATCGTCAGTTTGCAACGGGCGAATGGCACGAAGAACGCGCAGTTTTTCGTCGCGCACCTGATCGGCATCAAAAAATGCGGGAGGTTCCATCGCCACCAAACAAACAAGCTGCAACAGGTGGTTCTGGATCATGTCGCGGATGGCACCGTAGGAATCATAATAATCCGCCCGATTGCCAACACCGACGGTTTCAGCAACGGTGATCTGGACATGATCGATGTAGTTATTATTCCACTGTGTCTCAAAAATCACGTTGGCAAAGCGCAACGCCATAAGGTTTTGCACGGTTTCTTTGCCGAGATAGTGATCAATCCGGTAAATTTGGCTTTCGTCGAAAATCTCGGCAAGCTCGGCATTGATTGCACGGCTGGATTTGCCGTCATGGCCCAGCGGCTTTTCCACCACAAGGCGGGCCTGCTTACCGGTCAATCCGGCATCGCGAAGAAGTTTGGTTGCTGCCCCAAAAAGGCTTGGCGCTATTGCCAGATAAAAGATCGTTGGTCGCGCGTCATCGGCGCGCAATTTTATGAAAGCAGCCAGATCGGTGCTTCCAGAGCCGCTTACTACATCAAGAGTAATGACGTCGATGATTTCCAGAAACCTGTCCCAACTGGCATCATCCGCCGATCCATCGGTAAAGCAGGCCTCGCAGAAAGGGAGAAGTCGGGCGGCAAAGGCGTCCTTGTCAATCGCATGACGCGAGGCAGCAGCAATGCGAAAATCAGCGGTGATTTGCCCGTCAAGATACCGCCAGAAAAGCGCTGGAAAAATCTTGCGCAAAGCCAGATCGCCAGTACCGCCAATAATCACATAATCACTTGAAGGCAGAACCGAAGCCGCTGGCGCGTCCCTGTTAGTCTCTGACTTTATGGTCATCTAAAGCTCCTGCCCATTTTGACAGCTGGCCGATGCGCCATCACTGTGCGTCAAACTCGCAGAATCGCCCCTGCGGTGTCCAGCATTCTATTGGAAAAACCCCATTCATTGTCATACCAAGCAAGCACGCGCGTCATCCCGTCAGGCATAACCCGCGTCTGATCCAGATGGATAATAGTGGAAGCCGGATGGTGATTGAAATCGCTGGACACCAACGGTTTGTCTGTTACAGCCAGAACGGTGTTTTCAGGATCGTTTGCGGCCTTCATAAACACATTATTCAGTGCCTCGGCAGATAGCTGTGTTTTCGGCTGAAAAACCAAATCGACCGCCGATACATTTGGTGTCGGAATGCGAATGGCAACGCCGTCCAACTTACCAGCAAGTTTAGGCAAAACCAGTCCGACAGCCCGTGCCGCCCCCGTTGTCGAGGGCACCATATTGAGTACGGCGGCGCGCGCGCGGTAGGGGTCTGAGTGATCGCCATCGACCAGATTCTGATCACCGGTATAGGAATGAACCGTTGTCATAAATCCCTGAACAATGCCGCAATTTTCGTGGATCAGTTTGGCCATTGGGGCAAGGCAGTTGGTGGTGCATGAAGCGTTGGAGATGATTTCCATCTGCGGCGTCAGGCTGCCCTCATTCACACCAAAAACAATTGTCGCGTCAGCGCCAGTGGAAGGGGCGGATACCAGCACCCTTTTTGCGCCCGCATTGATGTGGATACGCGCTTTTTCGGCAGCGGTGAAAATGCCGGTACATTCCATCACCAGATCAATACCCCGGGCGCCCCAATCGTAATTTTCCGGGTTTCGCTCGCTGAGATAGGCAATTTTGTGATCACCAACCTGAATGAAACCATCGCTAACTGTTACTGGCACGTCAAGGCGGCCATGAGTTGAATCCAGCTCAAGCAAAAGTGCTGATGTCTCTATGGGAGCAAGATCATTGATAGCTGAAATTCGGAAATCATCGCGGGGCGATTCGAGCATTGCGCGAACAATATTCCTGCCAATCCGGCCAAATCCATTAATTGCAATCTGCGTCATCTTGATAGTCTTTCTTTGCGGACTATTCCTAAGGCTCGGCCATATTTATCTTTGCGGGGAGCCAATTTATGGAGGGGTAATAGCGAATTTATACGGTTCACGTCAATAAATAAATCAATCTGATTTATAATGTGTCAACCTGGTCATGCTATTGTGCCGCGGGGAAAATAGCTGCAAGTTGCACTTGTCGTACTTCGGCGCGCTCACCTATGATATGTTTATTCTCAAATGGTCCGCTTCGCCGTGGTGTAAACCGCAAGCATAAAAATTTGAATATTTTTTTATAACTGACATTGGCTCGGCCTTTCTGATGAAATCTCAATCTTCCATTGGCGATCACAGCTCGCATACTTTGCAAGGCGGCAATCAGGTCAGTATTGGTCAGTATAATGAAAGATTGTTAATCTCGCTGCTTCGCAAGCATGGCCGCCTGACGAAAGCTGAAATGGCGCGGCTTACCGGCCTGTCGGCGCAGACTATGACGGTGATTGTCAATCGTCTCAGCGCGTCGGGAATGTTATTGACCGGCGATAAAATGCGCGGCCGGGTGGGGCAACCTTCAACACCCTATTTACTCAACCCGAAAGGTGCGGTCTCAATTGGTATTAAAATTGGGCGGCGCTCGCTGGATCTGATGGCGATGGGCTTCGATGGCAGTGTGTTACTGCGTGAGACTGAGCGTTTCGCGATGCCTGTTGCGCCGGCAATTCTGACTCTGATTGATGAAAAACTGCCAGCCTTGATTGCCAAACTGCCAACCGAACTGCAAACCCGTATTCTGGGTGCGGGCGTTGCTATGCCGCGAACGCTGGCGGGATGGGAGGATGAGTTGAACCTTCCCGAAGGTGCGCTTGGCGGCTGGAACGAAATTGACATTGTTGCCGAAATTGAAGGGCGAGTGGGGGCTCCGACCTACCTTCTTCATGATGTTTCAGCAGCGTGTCTTGCCGAATTATGTTTTGGCATTGGCAAGGACATTCAAAACTTTCTGTATCTTTATGTTGGCAGTTTTGTCGGCGGAGGACTGGTTTTATCGAACCAGTTACAAACCGGTGCCAGAGGAAGCGCAGCCGCCATTGGGTCATTGCCAACTAATCTTTCGGGGGCCAATCTATCTGGGGCGGGTTTTTCTGAATCGATGATGCCACCCCAGCTTATTGAAAAGGCGTCGCTGACCGGATTTGAAGCGCTGGCACGCGCTGCCGGAATTGATGATCCGCATGCTTTTTATTACGGAGAGCAGGATGCCGTGTCGGTTAAAATTTTCTCGCAATGGGCCGGCGGTGCCGCGGATAGTCTTGCCTTTGCGATCAGCGTTGCATCGTCGATACTGGATCTTGACGCGGTTATTCTGGCGGGCGGGCTGCCGCATGATAGGGTGACTGAGCTGGTCGATTTAACGCGTGCCGCGCTAACCGGCTATAACACCAAGGGTATTCATGTGCCGGATGTTTTGCAGGCTGAAATAGGCATTACCGCCCGGGCTATGGGCGGCGCGTTCCTGCCGATTTATACCAATTACTCGCTGGAACGTGATTCCCTATTAATTGATGGATAAGTGGGCTCGAATTTTTTGCAGAAGCTGTTAGGATTGTGGTGAATTTAAGGTTGGGGGCCCACATTCGGTGGGCGAAAAAGGTAAAAGCTGCACATGCATGAATTGCTCACCGAGGAAAGCATCGAGTCCTTTGCGCGCGACGGTGCGGTTCTGATTAAAGGACTGTTTGCCGAGCATGTTGACGCCCTTGCCAAAGGTATTGCCATGAACATGGATGCGCCAAGCGAATTTGGTGCTGAGAACCTAAAGCCCGGCGAGACCGGTAGATTCTTTGATGATTATTGTAACTGGACGCGCATTCCGCCTTTTGAAGAGGTGATCCGCAAATCACCCGCCGCGCAAGTGGCCGCTGATCTGATGCAATCCAACATTGTTCAGTTGTTTCATGATCATGTTTTGGTCAAGGAACCCGGAACGTCAAAACCAACGCCATGGCATCAGGATAGCCCCTATTATTTTGTCGAAGGTCAGCAGACTATCAGCTTTTGGTGTCCAGTTGATCCGGTGGATGAGGCGACGTTGCGCTGCGTTGCCGGATCGCATAAATGGCCGCGCGCGGTAATGCCAACGCGCTGGCTGTCCGAGGATAGTTTTTATCCCGATGAGAGCGCCTATATGCCTGTTCCCGATCCCGATGCTGAGGGGATGAAAATTTTGGAATGGCCAATGCAGCCCGGCGATGCGGTAGCTTTTGATTTTCGTATTCTGCATGGGGCGCGCGGCAATGAAAGCCGCCGCCGTCGCCGCGCTTTCTCGATAAGATTTGTTGGCGATGATGCGCGCTATGTTGACCGGCCAGGGCGGACATCACCGCCCTTTACCGGCCATGGAATGGCGGCAGGCCAGCGTCTTCGCGAAGACTGGTTTCCAGTTATTTTTAATCGTTCAAAACATCGGCAAGCGGCAGGATCGCCAGAAAGATTTTATGATGCGTAAGCAGGTTGTGATAATCGGGGCGGGGCCGGCGGGCTTGCTTCTTGGTCGGCTTCTTGATCTTGCTGGAATTGACAATATTGTTCTGGAACGTGCGTCGCAGGATTATGTTCTGGCGCGGATTAGGGCCGGTATTTTGGAACAGACGACGGTTGATCTGATTCACCGTGCCAAGGCTGGAGATCGGCTGGCAGTTGAAGGCATCCCGCATCATGCGTTGCAATTGGCCTTTGATTATAAGTCTATTGCCGTCGGCCTGTCGGAACATACAAATGGCAAGGTCGTCACCGCGTATGGACAAACCGAAGTCACCCGCGATCTGTGTGAGGCGCGCGATGCGGCAGGCAGCGATACAGTCTATGAGGTAGAAAATGTCCAGCTTCATGATTTCGATACTGCTCGCCCGCGCGTCACCTATGAAAAGGATGGCCTCACTCACCATATAGATTGTGATTTGATTGCAGGATGTGACGGTTATCACGGGGTCAGTCGAAAATCAGTTCCGGAAAAATCGATCACCACATATGAGAAAATTTATCCCTTTGGTTGGCTTGGTTTGCTCTCGGATACAACGCCGGTTGCAGATGAGGTTGTTTACGCCAATACCGAGCGCGGGTTTGCCTTATGCTCGATGCGTTCGATGACGCGTTCGCGCTATTACATCCAATGTGATGTTGATGATAAGGTCGAAAATTGGAGTGACGATGCGTTTTGGGATGAGTTTCGCCGCCGCCTTCCGCCCGAAATGGCTGAAGCGCTGGAGACCGGCCCGTCAATTGAAAAAAGCATCGCCCCGCTTCGCAGCTTTGTGACCGAGCCAATGCGGTTCGGGCGGTTGATGCTGGCAGGGGATGCCGCGCATGTGGTTCCACCGACGGGGGCGAAAGGCCTGAACCTTGCTGCCTCGGACATTCATTATCTGTTTGATGCAATTGAGCAGTTTTACGCGGATTCTGATGAGCGTGCGTTGGATGAATATTCGCGGCGCGCGCTTGACCGGGTTTGGAAAACCGAGCGCTTTTCCTGGTGGCTGACCAATCTGACGCACCGGTTTAATGATGATCCGTTTGAACAGCGGATGAAAGAGGCAGAACTTTCCTACATCACCACATCGGATGTTGGCCGCCAAATGCTGGCTGAAAATTACGTTGGGTTGCCTCTTTGACTACTCGTCAAAAGGGTCTGCCTCTGGGAAGTTCAAATTTTTTGGGGATTTCAAATTTTCGGGCGTGATTCGCTGGCGCGTGGGATCGTGTTCCGGGCGGTGTTTGCGGGTAAAGATTCGCCCGCTTTGCAATGTCTGATCTCCCAGCCGGTCGTGCAGGTCATCAATCGCCGCTTCTAGATTATTGCGCTTGGCATCTATTCCATCAGTCAGGTCAAGAAGGCTGGCTCCGGCAGGCAGGCCCAGCGCATCAGCGCCAATTCCCAACAATCGATAGCGTTTGCGCGGACCAAGCTCCTTCGCCAAAAGATCACGCCCTACACTGAACAGCATATGCGCTTTGTCGGTGCGTTCGGGCAACGTTTGGCTTCGTGTCAAAATTTGATGGTCCGGTCGCTTTAACTTTAGCGTCACGCGCCCGCCCGCCAGATTTTGTGCTTTTAGCCGGGCCGATACTTTGTGGCACAGAACTTCAAGCTCGGCCTCGAGAGCCTCGGCATTGTCAAGGTCATTATTAAAGGTTGTTTCGCTGGAAATACTTTTCGCTTCGCGTTCCGGATTGACGGGGCGCGGGTCAATTCCCGCCGCCAGATCACGGATACGTCCGGCGTTACGCCCCAACATTTCGCTCAGGCGCTGCGGGGTGGCAGCCACCAGGTCGCCGCAGGTATTAATCCCGGCAGCCTTTAGGCGTTGAACCGAAGATTTGCCAAGCCCGAACAGCACCGAGGTCGGCTGCGGTGCCAGCCATTCGGCCGCGCCCTTCATCCCGACAACAAAAAAGTCATCGGGTTTATCCATGTCGGAGGCCATTTTTGCGAGCGATTTAGTGCCACTCAACCCGATGGAAACGGTAATACCAATCTCGGCACGAATATCTTTTTGTAGGTGTAACAGGGTTTCGGCGGGGCTACATCCATGCAGCTTTTGCGTTCCTTCCAGATCGAGAAAAGCCTCGTCAATTGACAGGGGCTGAACCAGCGGGGTTAGGGCCAGCATTTTTTCTCGGATGGCATGGCCGGTCTCAACATAAAGGCTCATCCGCGGACTGATAACCACCGCTTCAGGGCATCTTTTCAACGCTTGCCATGTTGGCATGGCAGACCGGATTCCATATTGCCGTGCGATATAACAGGCGGCTGCGACAACGCCGCGTTCACGCCCGCCAACGATCACCGGCTTGTCACGGATTTCAGGATTGTCGCGTTTTTCAACCGCCGCAAAAAAAGCATCACAATCGACATGTGCGATGGTCAGCGAAAACAGCTCGGCGTGGCTGCGCACATCAGCAGAGCCGCAATAGAGGCATCTATCCGGGGGGTGCTTGGCGCCAACAAACCCTGCCTTAAGGCAGGCCCGGCACAGCATGGGGAAAGCGTCATGAGTCATGGCCCAGACCTAACAGCGTGGCAGCCTCAGCAACTCTGGCGGCGTTATCTGGTGCGATCGTGCCATCGGCCATAAAGGATGAATTCTCAAATCCTACACGCAATTTTCCGCCCATAGCTACAGCGCTGGCGATACAGGCGCTCTCTTCTTCACGAAAGGCGCAGACCGCCCAGTCACCAGTGATTCCCGCTGCATCCATTGCGCTTTTGAACGGGGCAATCATGTCAGGATGCGACATCGCGCCGGAATAATGACCGATAACAAACAGGCACCAGACGTTGGTTTTTGGCAAGCTGGCATATTCCAACATCCTGCCAAGAAGGCCCAGATGTTCGGGCAAATAGCAGATATGCTGGACAGCGATACCGGCCTCGGCAAGCCAAGCATAGAATTTTGCATCTTCGGGGGCGGGGGCGCCCGACGGCATCATTTCCACAACCCCAATCGATACCCCTTCAGGCTGGCTGGCGATAGTGACGCGGCGCATATCGGCCGGCGCATACCGGCCAACCGCCTCAGTGGTGATCTGATGATGCATCATCGGTACTTCGCGCCGCAATTCGTCGAGCGCCTCGCGGTATAGTCCCGCATCCAGAATATGCGCGCGATTGGCATCACGGACATGAAAATGTATGGCACCCGCCCCGGCCACGGCACAGCTTTTTGCGGTGGCGACAATTTCGGGAATGGTGACGGGAAGCGCCGGATGATCATCCCCCGTCAGCCGCGCGCCATTCGGGGCAACCATCAAGGTGGGTAGAGCGCTACCGGATTTGGAAATAGATGCGGACATATGATATGGCCTTTTTTAGAGTCGGATGCGGCTGCATTTGCCGATACGCCGAATGGACAAACCCAAAAAATGGCTTTTATCACTGGGCGCCGGCGGCAATCATTCATAAAACTGTAACATTGATGACAAGATTCTGTAATGGTTGAGGTGCAAAAGAGACGGGAATTCAAATCTCATCAGGAGTTTACAATGCGTTTCACTTATGCCCTTGCCGGTGTTGTTGTTATCGCCAGCATTTCAGCTTCAGCTAATGCCCGTGACTATATTAGTATAGCCGGTTCTTCAACTGTTCTGCCATTCGCAACCATCGTGGCCGAACAGTTCGGCAACAATCCATCATTCAAAACACCCGTCGTTGAATCAGGTGGGTCATCAGTTGGCAAAAAAGGTGTCTGTGAAGGTATCGGAACCGAGTGTATCGACATCGGCAATGCCTCGTCTCGCATGAAGGTAAAAGAGCTGGAATATTGTGCGTCAAACGGCGTTACCCTTACCGAGATCAAAGCCGGTTATGACGGCATCGTTATCGCCAACGCCAAAGGCGGTGAGCCGCTGATAATTTCCAAAGCAGACGTTGGCAAAGCGCTAACAGCCAAAGTTCCAGCCGGTGAAATTCGTGATACCAACGTCAATGAAATGATCGATAACCCGTTCCAGAAATGGTCGGACATCAACCCGGATTACCCGGATCTTGCCATTCGTGTGTATGGACCGCCAACCACGTCTGGCACCCGGGCATCTTTTGCCGAAATGGTGAATGAAAAGGGCTATTGCAAAAAGGATGCGTTGGCAAAGGCTGCGCTGGCCGCGGCCGGCATCAGTGCAAAGACTTGCCGCGCGATGCGGACCGACGGTGCCTATATCGAAGCAGGTGAACAGGATAATCTGATCGTTCAAAAGCTTCGCGAAGATCCAACCGCATATGGCATTTTTGGTTTTTCGTATCTCGATCAGAACACGGATACGCTGCAAGGCGCCACCATCGACGGCACCAACCCGACCTTTGATGAAATTGCGGATGGCACCTATTCGGTTGCGCGCGCATTATTCTTCTACGTCAAGCACGAACATATCGGTGTTATTCCGGGCTTGGCTGAATTTATGGCCGAGTGGGTTAAGCATTGGGGCGAAGATGGCGAGCTGTCGGATGCGGGAATGATCCCAATGCCAGCTGCAGAGCGTGCCAAGTTTAAAGCTGCGATGGCGGAACTACCAGTTTTGACAGCTGATATGCTTAACTAGAACTAGCCAAAATGCCGATAGCCGGTTAAATAATCGGTTGTCGGCACTTTTTAGGGAGACATAGTTGAACGATTTCGGTCTCGCTATCATGATTCTCCTGGTCAGTGCGGCGTATTTTGTTCTGGGCACCCGCGCCGCCAAAACCAGTAGAAATGCCGGGGCGCAGGCGCACTCACTTCCGCATTATTATGGGCTTTTCGCCGCGCTTGGCGCCGCAATTCCGGCGCTCGCTCTTTTGGTTATTCTGGCCATTGGCGATGATATTGTCTTTCGTTCAATGGCGCTTGATTTCATTCCTGATGATGTTCGGGCGGCGCAAGGCTACAAAGAAATCATTGTGCTGGCGCAAATTACCAATGTTGTTGACGGCATCAATTTTGGTGAGCAACCGGACTGGGTTTATAAAGCCGCCGCCGCTTGGCACGGATGGGATGCTGCCTCGACTACGTTAAAGTCGGTTATTTCTGTAAGCCTGTCACTGTTGGTCGGGCTGTTTGCCTTCCGCAAAATCAATCCATCATTCAGATCGCGCAACGCTGTTGAGCGCATATTGCTGATTGTGCTGGCGGCAAGCTCTGGCATCGCTATTCTGACGACGATGGGGATCGTATTTTCGGTGCTGTTCGAATCGATGCGGTTTTTTGCGCTGGTGCCAATCAGCGAATTTCTGTTTGGTACAACATGGAATCCGCAATTTGAAGGTGCGGAGCGCGCTGGTTCGGGCGGTGGCGATTCGGTCTATGGATCGGTGCCATTATTTGTTGGTACGCTGTTGATATCGGTGATTGCGCTTTGTGTTGCGGTGCCTGTCGGCCTGTTCAGCGCGATTTATCTTTCAGAATACGCATCGCAGCGCACCCGGACAGTGGTGAAACCGCTGATGGAGTTGCTGGCCGGGGTTCCAACGGTTGTTTACGGGTTTTTCGCAGCGCTAACTGTGGCACCTTTTATTCGGGCGTCCGGGATGAGCTTTGGTCTTGATGTAGCGTCTGAATCGGCGCTTGCCGCTGGGCTGGTGATGGGGATCATGATCATTCCGTTTGTCTCTTCCCTTTCAGATGATGTTTTGAACGCGGTCCCGCAATCACTTCGCGATGCGGCATACGGGCTGGGCAGTACCCGCAGCGAGACGACGCGCAACGTTGTTCTTCCGGCGGCACTTCCGGGGGTTGTTGCGGCGGTTCTGCTGGCGGTATCGCGCGCGGTTGGAGAGACCATGATAGTGGTTATGGCGGCGGGTCTCGCCGCCAATCTGTCGCTTAACCCGCTGGATGCTGTGACTACGGTGACGTCGCAGATCGTGACGATTCTGGTTGGTGATCAGGAATTTGAATCGGCCAAAACCCTGTCGGCTTTTGCGCTGGCATTAACTTTGATATTCATCACGCTGTGCTTGAATTTGGTTGCATTGCAGGTGGTCAAGAAATATCGAGAGCAATATGAGTGATCATAATCATCAGATGATCCCCCCGCATCTGGCTGCGCAGCGGGTGATGGCAGGGCTTGCTGGCAGGCGGGCACGCGAAAAGCGATTCCGGATTTATGGCAAGGTTGCTATTGGCATTGCGTTGGCGTTTCTTGTGACGTTGTTTGTCTCGATTTTCGCCAAGGGCATCCCGGGGTTCTTTCAGCATTACGTCACGATTGAAGTCACGCTGGACCGTGAGAAACTGGATCCGGCGGGCGATTTGTCGGTGCAGTCACTTTATGATGGCGATGCGCGCGGTATTATCAGAGCCGCACTCTATGACATTGTCGGCGCATCGGGCCGTTCTGAGCGCAAGGCGGCGGGAAAGCTGATTTCTGCTGGCGCGGAACAGCGCCTTCGCAAAGCGGTCATCAGCAATCCCAATATTTTGAACACCACGCAGTCGATGCGCTTTGCGCTGGATGATGATATCGATAGTTTTCTGCGCGGCTTTATCAAACGCGAGACGCCTGAAGGCGACCGCCGTATCAATGACAAGATGATCGGCTTTATCGACGCGCTGCAAGCCCAAGGACGGATTAGCTATAATTTCAGCGATTATCTGATTTTTGGCAGTGCTTCGCGAAATGCTGAAATGGCCGGGATATTTGGGGCGTTTATCGGGTCTATCCTGACCTTGTCTGTGTGTCTGGTGTTGTCCTTTCCGATTGGTGTGGCAACGGCGATTTATCTTGAAGAATTTGCGCCAAAAAACCGCCTTACTGAGATTATCGAAATTAACATCAACAATCTGGCGGCAGTACCGTCGGTGGTGTTTGGCATGTTGGGGTTGGCGATTTTTATTGGTATTTTTGGCCTGCCAAGGTCAATCCCGTTGATTGGCGGGATTGTGCTGGCGCTGATGACGCTGCCAACAATCATCATTTCGTCGCGCGCGGCCATTCGTGCCGTGCCCCCCAGTATTCGTGATGCGGCGTTAGGAGTTGGGGCGTCGCGGGTGCAGACAATGCTACATCATGTAGTGCCGCTGGCACTGCCGGGAATGCTGACGGGAACGATTATTGGAATGGCGCAGGCGCTTGGCGAGACCGCGCCGCTTTTGATGATCGGCATGGTTGCCTTTATTGTTGATGTTCCGGGCAGTATAACCGACCCCGGAACCGTTTTGCCGGTGCAGATTTTTATGTGGGCAGATTTTGCCGAGCGCATGTTCGTGCTAAAAACCAGTGCCGCAATTATGGTGTTGCTGCTGTTTTTGATTGCGATGAATGCCTTTGCCATAATTATTCGCAAAAACCTTGAGCGTAGATGGTAGAGTGATTCCCAACACGGCCCCCAGATGGACATCCAGATGACGAATTTTGCTGAACAGCCACATGATTTTGCGAGCACAGCCATTAGCACTGAAACTGTGGGAAATGTTTATGTCGAAAACCCGCGCATGACGACACGCAATGTGAACGTGTTCTATGGCGATAAATGCGCGATTGATGATGTTACTCTCGATATTGGCGAGAAGCAGGTGATTGCGTTCATCGGCCCGTCAGGGTGCGGCAAGTCAACGTTTCTGCGCTGTTTGAACCGGATGAATGACACCATTGATATCTGCCGCATTGAAGGCGAAATCATGCTGGATGGTCAGAATATCTATTCACCGCATATTGATGTGGTGCCGCTTCGCGCCCGAGTCGGAATGGTGTTTCAAAAGCCGAACCCGTTCCCGAAATCAATTTTTGACAATGTTGCCTATGGTCCGCGCATTCACGGCATTGCTACAAATAAGGCCGAGCTAAATAATGTTGTCGAAGGATCGCTTGCCCGTGCCGGGTTGTGGGATGAGGTCAAGGATCGCCTGCATCAGCCCGGAACCGGTCTATCGGGTGGGCAGCAGCAGCGTCTTTGTATCGCGCGCACCATTGCCGTTAGCCCCGAGATAATCCTGATGGATGAGCCTTGCTCGGCGCTGGACCCGATTGCGACTGCCAGAATCGAAGAGCTGATCCATGAGTTAAGCAACGAA
>JAACDV010000264.1 GCA_009936825.1 Bacteroidota bacterium
CCGGCGCGCCGAATTGGGGGAAATGGCTTTGTGCGCGTCGGCACGCTGGCAATAAATTACGCCGCCAGCGGAACCTTACGCTAGTTTGAGGCGTCAATTATAGGCGTAATTGCCAATATCAATTATCTTTGGGAAGCCAAGGGATATCGACGACGGCAATCCCCTCATCATCCAGCGCTTCGCGTTCTTCGGGCGTGGCATGACCATAAATACCTTCAGGATCACTTTCGCCGTAATGAATCTTGCGCGCCTCTTCGGCAAAGTTATCGCCTACATCACGGCATTCCGACCGGATTTTAGATTGCAGCGCCCGCATCTCGGTCATGACCTGATGTATTTTCTGCACAGATTCCGCCGAAACGCCTGATCCCGGACTAACGGCGCCTTTTTGAGCCGCACCAAATTGCATCTCGGGCGATACGGGGGGCACCGCATCTGGAGAGATGGCGGACGATGCAGGCGGTACATTACCCGAATCTTTAGCGATATCTTTGGCCGCGTCCTTGGCAAAGTCGGTTTTGCGCATTTTGGGGCTGGCCAGATACGGGGCCATCAAGGCCCGCCGAACGTCACTGCTACCACAAATCGGACAGGCGACAAGGTTAGCCTGACTTTGCGACTCAAACGCTACCGAATCGCCAAACCAGCCCTCAAATTCATGCTTCTGATCACAGATAAGCGTATATTTGATCATTTTGTTACACCCAAAACCCTATATCAACCAGTTATTAAGCTTAAACCTAGGACTTGGCATTAGGCTCCAGCCTAGGATTGGGCCAGTTAATTCAGGGCGCCGTGACAATGTTTATATTTTTTGCCCGAACCACAGGGACAAGCCGCGTTGCGTGATACTTTGCGCGGCGCGGCTTTTGCCGGCGCTGCTACAGGTTGCGGCGGCGCTTCGGCCTCAGGGGCGCGCACCTCAACATGCGACAGCACCATCGTCGTAGTTTCTCGCAGGCCCGACAGCAGGGATTCGAACATGGCAAAGGCTTCACGCTTATATTCGTTCAGCGGATCCTTTTGAGCATAAGCGCGAAGGGAGATGCCCTGACGCAGCTGATCCAGACCCAAAAGATGTTCTTTCCATTGCTGATCAAGCACCTGAAGCAGCAGAGATTTTTCTGCCATTCGCATTGTTTCAGGCCCGATCCGGACCGCTTTTTCCGCCATATATCTATCGGCCATGTCGGACAAACGTTCTTCGATTTCGGTTTCGGCAACCCCATCTTCGGCAAACCATTCTTCGGCCGGAACATCCAGCCCCAGAATGCGGCCAGCGTCACCCTTCAGGCGGTCCGCATCCCATGCGTCGCTGAAGGTGCCAGCCGGAACCGCGTTTTCAACGATCTGAGAGACAGCTTCACGGCGCATTTCGGTGATGGTGTCGTGAACTTCACTAGCGCGCATGATTTCCTTGCGCTGCTCAAAGACCACACTTCGCTGGTCATTCATCACATCATCGAATTTCAACAGCTGTTTGCGAATTTCGAAATTGCGACCTTCCACCTTGGATTGAGCCTTTTCAACTGCCCGGTTAATCCAAGGGTGAACAATCGCCTCACCCTCTTCAAGGCCTAGTTTTTGGAGCATTCCATCGAGCTTTTCAGATCCAAAAATCCGCATCAGATCATCTTGCAACGACAGAAAAAATTTAGAGGCGCCCGGATCACCTTGACGCCCCGTACGGCCACGAAGCTGATTGTCGATCCGCCTTGATTCGTGGCGCTCTGTCCCAATTACATACAGCCCGCCAGCAGCAAGTGCTGCCTCTTTACGTGCGCCCACCTCGGCGGTGACTTTTTTAATGGCAGCTTCGCCCAGCGCGGCATCAGCGCCTTCAGCATCAAGGCGCATGTCAAGATTGCCGCCAAGCTGGATATCAGTTCCGCGGCCGGCCATGTTGGTGGCGATAGTAACGGCGCCGGGAACACCAGCTTCGGCAATGATTTTTGCCTCTTCTTCATGAAAGCGCGCGTTCAATACCTTATGCGGCACCTTGCGGCTTTTCAGTTCAGCCGACAGCGCTTCGGATTTATCAATACTGACGGTGCCAACCAGCACCGGTTGGCCGCGCTCACGGCATTCGGCAATCAATTCGATTACCGC
>JAACDV010000046.1 GCA_009936825.1 Bacteroidota bacterium
AAGGGCATCTATGGCCCGCCCGCAGGCAAGCGCTATTCGGTCTTCGTTGACGACGTCAACATGCCGCAGCGCGAGGTCTACGGCGCGCAGCCGCCCATCGAGATCCTCCGCTTCTGGCTCGGCCACGGCGGCTGGTACGACCGCAAGACGCAGGAGTGGCACAAAATCATCGACATGTCCTTCGTCGGCGCCATGGGCCCGCCGGGTGGGGGACGGCAGATCGTTACGAATCGCTTCCTGCGTTACTTCTCCTTCCTCTCGTTCCCCGAGCTCGAGGACTCGTCGATGACGCAGATCTTCGACGTCATCCTCCGCACTTTTGTCGAGGCTTACCTGCCACCCGACATCCTGCCATGTGTTGGGCCCATGATCGCCGCCTCGCTCGACATGTACGCGACGCTGCTCAAGGAGCTGCTGCCGACGCCGGCCAAGAGCCACTACACGTTCAACTTGCGCGACATCGCCTCAGTGATGCAGGGCGTTCTCGCCGCGAATCCAAAGACGACGAACGAGCCTGCTGACCTCATTCGGCTGTGGGTGCACGAGAACCTGCGCGTTTTCCGTGACCGCTTGGTCAACGAGGACGACCGTTCGTGGTTTGACGGCCAGCTGCGCATCCTCATCCCCAAGTACTTTCAGGGCGAGGCGTTTGCTAAGGCCGACGTGAACGGCAACGGCTGCCTAGAATGGGAGGAGGTCGTCCACTGCGAGATCCCCCACTTGATCTACGGCGATTTCATGGACCCGAATGTCGATGATCGCATTTGTGGCCAGAGTAGTGCCGTGAACAACTTGTGTGACCTCGCTCAAGTTCATTTTCGCTTTTATCAAAAGCTCTTCAATCCCCATCATAGCGCCATAAGAAGGATCAACGGGGGTCGTTAATGACTTGTGCAGAACTAATTCCTGCTTGCTTTCATCAAAGAGAACGAAGTCGGTAAAGGTTCCCCCGATGTCTATCCCAACACGAATTTCACCAGCAGGAACTTCTTTTTTGTTTTTTGACATTTTATTCCACTTTAATGTTTTTAATCAGTATCTAAACGATCATAATTAATGTCCATTATGACCCTGAAGGCCGCTGCATCACACATGTAACGCGCCCAATGATAGTCGTCGTCTGATTGGCGAGATATAAGGGTTAATACTGTTTAGGTTAATCGAAAATGTTTTTATGTGCAGAGCGTAACTATCTGTTTGCCGGCCGCGGTGCTGGCCCGGTTGTCGAACTTACGTCTCTGATCATAAGAAGTTTTCGCGTTGCCGAGGCCGCATTAATCAGTTATCACAACGAATGGTTCCATAGGGAGTTTGTTTGCTGTGATTATTCTGGATTCCAAGCCTATCATCCGGCGATTATCTGCTAATCGTTTCCGCTTTTGGTCAAAGTTTACCCGGGCGATGGTTACCGGAATATTAGCAGTTTCTGCCGCCGGTCTGGCGCCTGCATTCGCGCAAAGCTTTGGTGGACGCGCTGCCACCGTTGCCGTTGCTGAGGCTGGCGAAGATGTGCTGGCGTTCTTCACAGACGTTCAGGGCCGGGTTGCAGCAGGCCAATCAACGTCCATTACCGCAAGCACAAACTCCATCTTCGAAATGGTGGATTTGAAGCTTGGTGACAGGATTAAAGCAGGAACCGCGGTTGCCGTTCAGGATGCAACTGACCTAAAGCACCGGTTAGCACTGCTTCGTGAGCAAGATACCGAGGCACGGTTAAAGCTGGCCCAAGCCGATCAAGGCATTGCTGATGATAAAATTCTGGTCGGATTGCTGGAATCACAAATTCAACTTCTGGAAGGAAAAGCCCAGCGCGCTGAAACCTTGGCGTCACGCAATGCCATCACAATTGATGTTGTCGAAACATCGCGCAATGCGGTGATCAACGCTCGCCAGCAATATGCTGCGCGCCGCGCCGCGCTGTCCAACAAGGGATATCAGCGCCAGCTTGCCGAGGCGAGCCTGTCACGGATTGCGCTGGAGATTGAGCAAACCAAACGCGATATCGCCGCAACGAAAATCGTGGCGCCTACGGATGGTCAGATCATTTTTATCACTCCCGCCCAGCGTGGATACAGCCGCGAGGGTGATGTTCTGGTACGCACACGCGGCAAAGACGCCTATGAGGTGGAGGCTGAAATTCCGCTGGAATATCTGCGCTTTGTCGCTATGGCCAAAAATATTGATGCCCTTGATTATTACGGCACAGCAATCCGGCTAAAGACGCGTCAGTTTCTTCCGGTGCAAAATGTTCGAACCGGCACCCAATCGGTTCGGTTTGTTGTGGCGGGTGACATGCCGCCCTCTCTTCTGGCTGAAAATGCGCCAATCATCTTAAAAATCCCCACAACATCTCCGGCCCCTGTCGTGACAGTGCCAAAAGATGCGGTTATTCCGGTCAGTGGCGGGCATGTGCTGTTTGTTGCCGAAGACGGCGTTGCTGTGCAAAAACGCATTCGTCTTGGCAATGCTGCCGGTGATAATTTTGTTGTGTTGAGCGGCATAAATCCGGGCGAGTTGGTTATTACGCGCGGAGATGAAGGCCTTGTCGACGGCAAGAAAATCAAAATCGGTGATCCGGCATTGCGCCCAAAGGGTCCTGAAGGTGAAAAATGGACGTTGAACTGGACTACTCGCCGGGGGCCTGCGTCAGGTGATCTTCTTTTGGGAAAAGAAAAATCGCTGTTTAATGACGAGGAGGTCGAAGTTGTTCGCGCCGGAAATGACATCAATTTCATCGGCAAGCTGGTATTACCGTTCGGTGTCTTGGATCTGGAGTTTTCCGGAACAATCGACGGTGATAACATGGCCGGAGGCCTCGTCATGCGCGGCCTACCGGGGGGGCGTGAGGCAGAAATGGAATTCACCGGAACACGGGATAGCAAATAATGGGCCCCCTGATCAAAACAGCGATTGAGCGGCCAGTCGCCGTTCTCGCCCTTATTATGCTGACGGTTCTATTTGGTGTTGTTGCGCTGCGTAGCATCCCGATCCAGATGAGCCCTGATATTGAAAAACCCATTCTAGAAGTCCGGGTGAACTGGCCCGGAGCGTCTCCTGAAGATGTTGACAGGGAAGTTGTGGCAAGGCTGGAGAGCGAGCTTTCCGGATTAAACGGCGTTGAAGAGCTGGTGTCGTCATCACGGCGCGGGCGCGCCAGTGTAACGCTGACCTACAATGTCAGTCAGGATATGGATAAGGCACTGGTTTTGCTGCTTAGCAAGCTGTCCTCGGTCACCGGGCTGCCGCAGGATGCCCGCACGCCTGAAGTTCGCACATCGAATTCAGATGACAGCCCGATTGCGAGGCTAGCGCTAGTGGCCAATCCGGGGGTTGAGGTTGATCTTGAAACCCTGGGCAATTTCTTGGAAACGCAAGTCGTTGAGCCGCTTGGCAGGGTCAACGGGGTCGCTGAGGTTACGTTCTTTGGCGGCGGTGCCAAGGAAATGCGCGTCTTTATTGATCCGGCAAAACTGACCCAATACCGGTTGACTTTGACCGAGGTTATAGATGCGCTGCGTTCATCCTCTTCGATGATGAGTGTTGGTGTTGTTAATGAGGGCAAACGGACCTATGCAGTGCGGACCGAGGCGGTAAATTACACGCCCGATGCTGCCGGTGACATTGTTGTTCGAACGGACATTTCGGCAACAGGAACCCTTGTTCCCCTGTTACTGAAGGATATTGCGACCATCGAGTTGCAATCAATGCAACGATCAAGCTATCGCAGATTGAACGGCGAGGGCGGGGTGATCATCAATGCGCTGCGATCGCAGGGGACGAACGTCGTTGAAACTATGGCGCGTCTTCGCGTTGCGATTGACGCGTTAAATGCCGGCATTCTTGATCGGCGCGGACTAACTTTGAAAGTTGTCTATGACGAAACCAAATATATTGCCTCGGCGATTGATCTTGTTCAGCAGAATATCTGGATTGGCGGCTTGCTGGCGCTGGCGGTTCTTTTGTTGTTCCTGCGCAGTATCCTGCCGACGGTGATCGTTTTTGCTGCTATTCCTGTATCGGTGATTGGCACTTTTGTTGCGATTGCGGGCTTGGGCCTTTCGATTAATGTGATCTCACTTGCCGGACTGGCTTTTGCCGTTGGAATGGTGGTGGATGCCTCGATCGTCTCGCTAGAGAATATTTTTCGTCTACGCCAACGCGGCATGTCTTCCCAGATGGCCGCCTATCATGGCGCGCGTCAGGTATGGGCGCCTATTCTGGGATCAGCGCTGACGACGATTATTGTATTTATTCCGGTGCTATTGCTGGAATTGCCTGTGGGCCAATTGTTCCGCGATATCGGCATTGCCATTTCGGTTGCCGTTCTTATTTCGGTCGTTGTTTCGGTGACGGTAATTCCGGCGCTGGCCGCGCGGTTGCTGTCGGGGTCCTCTGACCGCTATTCAAACCTTTTTAAGATTCCCGGGCTGGATCATGCCGCTGCTGCTTTCTCGGCGTTAATTGTGGGGTATGCAAGGCTGACGGTCCGGCGCTCGCTTATCGGGGTTTTAGTGGTGAGCGCCGTGGTCATCGGAGCGGCC
This sequence comes from Bacteroidota bacterium, assembly GCA_009936825.1. The sequence continues at coordinate 4,542 of JAACDV010000046.1, forward strand.
AGTTTCAGTGCCCGCTTTATGCCGCAACTGGATTATCTGCCTGACGGAAACGCCAATTTCGCCTTTGGCCGGATTTTCACTCCGCCCGGCTATTCAATGGATGAAACCCTGCGTATTGCCGAGAAAATGGAAGCAGCGGCGCGCCCCCTTTGGGAAGGCAAGGCCGAACCCGGCGGGCCGCCAGCAATCGAACGCTTTTTCTTTGTAGCCTTTCCGGGCGGTGCCTTTGCCGGAGCGTCAGCGGTTGACCCAACGCGGGTATCCGAGTTGCAAATGGTGTTGATGCAGCCGATTTTCTCTGAGCCGGGTGCCGGGGCATTCGTGCGTCAGGCATCGCTATTCGGGCGGTCGGTTGGCGGCTCACGCTCTATCCGCATCGACATTACCGGCCCCAGCCGGGAAGCGGTTTTGCCGGTTGCTTATCAGGTGAACGCAAGATTGGCGGAGTTATTCCCGCGTACCGAGGGCAATCAGGTGCGGGCTATTCCGAACCTTGACAATGGCGCGCCGCAAATCCGGATTACACCTGATTTGGCATCCTTGGCGCGGGCAGGTGTTTCGGTTCGTGAGGTGTCATCTGCTGTGGATGTTTTCAATGACGGTGCCAACGTCGTGCAGATACCGATCGGCGGTGAGCTGATCGACCTTGTTGTGGCTGGCAAAAACGCCACGAAATTGACCGCAGCCGAGCTGTCCGATATTCCGATTATCACGCGGGCTGGCGGTATTTTGCGTCTTGGCCAGCTTGCCAAGATTGAAATCGTCAGCGCGCCCGAGCAAATTCGCCGGATTAGTGGGCGCCAAGCGCTGTCCTTGCAATTGCGCCCGAACGAGCAAGTCCCGCTTGAGCAGGCAGTATTGCGAATTGAGAGCGAGCTTGTCGATACGTTGCGCGAAAGTGCGGGCGAGGCGGGTGTCAGCATTACGTTGAGCGGAGCTGCTAGTGCGCTGGACGCGACATGGCAGGCGATGAAGACCAATGTTCTGATCGCGCTTGGCGTGATTTTCTTGTTGATGGTTGTCCTGCTGCGAAACTTCTTATTGCCGCTGATTATTCTGCTTGCCGTCCCTGTGGCCGGTGCGGGCGGTATTGCCGGATTGGCGTTTTTGAACATTTATATTCGCCAGCCGCTGGATATGCTGACCATGCTGGGGTTTGTTATTCTGACCGGTGTCGTGGTGAACAACGCCATTTTGATGATCGAACAGGCGATGCTGCATATCCGTGAAGATGGTATGGAAATTGGCGATGCTGTGGTTGAGGCAACTCAAAACCGTATTAGACCGATTTTCATGTCAACGCTGACATCGCTGTTTGGCCTGGTGCCGCTGGTGATTTTCCCGGGGGCGGGCGCTGAACTCTATCGCGGGCTTGGTGTTGTGGTCTTTGGTGGCTTGGGGCTGTCAACCCTTGCAACATTGATCATTGTCCCGCCGTTACTGGCGCTGTGTCTGCGTAGCCCGTTTGGGCGCGGTGTCGCTGTACAATCAAAAATAGATGTTGATGCTGCCTAGAGTCAGCTGGTGCCGCAATTTTTGAGATTTTTGCAAGCTTTTGGGGTTGTACGTTGCTGTTTCCACACCATCATGTATAAAATGATCAGGTCGGATATTTTTGGTTAGACCTTGTGAGTGACTGAATTTTGATACCTAAACTGCATAAATTTGGACTGCACAAATTACTCCGCAATCGCCGGGCAGGTTGGGCGTCAGGGTTTGCATCCGCCCAGTCTTTAATATCGGTGCCTGTTATATCAGTGACTGGCA
>JAACDV010000265.1 GCA_009936825.1 Bacteroidota bacterium
GAAATGCCGGAACTACAAGAAATGCCAGAATTAAAGATAAGACGCTCGGGGGCGGCTGGATTATGCACAAGGGCGGCGTTCAGCGCACGCTCAAAGGCCGCGCCAGCATTTATGACGCTTTTCTCGGCAATCTTCTGGTCAGCCGTCACAATTCGCAGCTTTGCTGAGGGCAGCAAGGCGTGTCATCAGGCGGTCAGGCGGTGTTTCAACCAGACTTGGAAGGGAGGCATAAATCGCGCAGGCCTGTTCGGCAGGCGCAAACCGCGACACAGATTCAGCAATCCACAAAGTGGTATCAACAAGACGCGCATCATCGGGATAGGATTTATTAAATTCAGAGAAGGTCATCGCCGCTAGGTCGAACTCTTCACGCAGGAACTGAATCCGGCCAAGCCAGAATAACGCATCCGCCTGACGGGTATGTCCCGCATTGAACTGACGGAATTCGGTAAAGGCGGCCTCGGCTGTTTCCAAATCATTCTGCATCGCACGTCCAAGAGCAAAGGTGTATTGCTCTTCGGGCGTTCCTTCGGGCAGAACTTCAGGTTTTGGAGGGACGATAGGAGCATCCCCGCCCAAAATTGCAGAAGAGTCGCCCGCGCCATTCAAAGCACTGGAACTGGCTAAATCTGTATTTGTCTGATCACTGGCGGTGTTTGCCGGAGCATTGCCAGCTGTATCAGCGGACTGATCCAGCAAGGTGGACCCGCCAGACGCCTGACCATCTTGAGACGCCTGACCATTTTGATCAGATGCGCCCGATCCAGAAGTGCCGCCGCCCTGTCCACTTACGCCTGCGTTCAGTTGTTTGTTAAAGGCGTCCTCATCCATCTTCCAGGTTGTCTCGCCAGTGCTTGTATCGCGCTGCATCGACACATCGCCATTTTCACCGGCGGCAACCGTATCATCCTGAACTGCACTGCTGGCAAGCTTGTCACCGCCAAAACTCATCAATGTCTGCAATCGCTTTTCCATCCGCAAAAGACGGAATTCCATGTCTGAATTCATTTCGAGCATGCGCTCCATGCGGCGGTTAACCATTGCCACGGAATCAGCAATACGTTCAACCTGATCGCGAAGATCGCGCATTTCGGCGGATGTTGTTGTCTCGCCAGTGCTGGCATTGTTCGAAAGCTGGGTGATTTGCATCTTCAGATTGCGCAAATCAGTTTCCAGAACACCGCGCATTCCGCGCAAATCCTCTTCCAATAACTCCAGTCGCTGTCCTTGACGCGTCAACAACACAGACCTGTTACTGCCGTTGTTATCGACACCCGAAGCATCGCCAGATGAAACGTAACGCACTTCTTGTGACGACGCGGCCGGAGCAAGTGCCAGCAAAGCCATGCTCAACAGGATTGCGGGCATTTTTCGCAACGTTTTTGAGATCGGAAAGTATGAAGGTAAACGCATAAAGCGGAGCCTTTTATTTATCTATTCATTTATTTATGCGGCGCGAGTTTCTTCTCTAGCGAAGCTTTACGGCACAAATTGGGCAAAAAAAGAGGAGCTAAACGCCCCTCTTCTGATATTTGTTCCCTTTTTGGTGCTTCCACACCACTGGCCCAAGCTGGTACCAAATTAGATGACATCAGGGCCAGATGGCATCAAGGCTGGCAGTGCTAGTTAAGAACTGTCGCCGAGCGACGGTTCTTTGACCATGAAGTCTCGTTCGAGCCAGCAGCCATCGGACGCTCTTTACCGTAAGAGATCACACGGATACGTGCTTGATCCACACCCTGAGCAAGAAGATAGTCACGCGCAGCAGCGGCACGGCGCTCACCAAGGGCAAGGTTGTATTCGCGGGTGCCCCGCTCATCACAATGGCCTTCAATGGTGATTGTCAGCGACGGGTTAGCGTTCAAGAACGCTGCCTGACGGAACAATGTCCCTTGAGCGTTGCCATCCAGCTTGGCGCTATCATAACCGAAATAAACTGTGTTTCCGATTGCTGCCAGCTTTTGGGCAGCGGTATCTTCACTGCCGCCCGAACCCGAAGCAGCGGACCCACTTGATGAGCTTGATCCAGAGCTTGAACCGGAACTTGGACCGGAACTTGAACCGGAGTTCGAGCTGGTCGAAGCTGTAGATGAGGATGTGGAGGCGCTTGAGTCTCCGGCGCTGTCTGTTGTCGACTGCGATGCGGTCTCACACGCGGTGATAAAGAAGGCCACTGCCACTAGTGCAATCAGGCGGTGCAACATGTTAATGCTCCTTGTCTTTGTCCGGCTTACCGGAAGGTTGTCTTGCGCTTACCAACGATTTTCTGGCCAGCTCATAAGGATCATTCAAAAGAGTGTCCAAATGAAAAAAACCATAACGTTATTATCTAATCATCAAGCTCTGGTCTAATCATCC
>JAACDV010000047.1 GCA_009936825.1 Bacteroidota bacterium
AAGGGTGAAGGAATTGACTGGGCCACGGCTGAATTACTGGCTTTTGGCTCGCTAGTTGAAGAAGGCAATATGGTGCGCCTGTCGGGTCAGGATTCCTGCCGTGGCACCTTTAGCCAACGCCATGCCGTTCTGGTTGATCAAAACACTGAAGAGCGCTTTGCACCGCTTGCCCATCTGTCTGATGATCAGGCGATGTTTGAAGTTATAGATTCTCCCTTATCCGAAGCATCGGTGATGGGGTTTGAGTATGGTTTCTCGCAAGCGGAGCCGAATGCTCTGGTCATGTGGGAAGCGCAGTTTGGTGATTTTGCCAATGGTGCGCAGGTCGTGATTGATCAGTTTATTTCGTCGGGCGAAGCAAAATGGCTCCGCATGAATGCGTTGGTGCTGTTGTTGCCGCATGGCTATGAAGGTCAGGGCCCCGAGCATTCATCGGCAAGGCTTGAGCGCTATCTTCAGCTCTGCGCCGAGGATAATATGCAGGTTGTGAACTGCACGACTCCGGCCAATTATTTTCATGTGCTACGCCGCCAATTGCGCCGTGATTTCCGCAAACCGCTGATTGTGATGACGCCAAAATCATTGCTTCGTCATAAAGCGTGCGTGTCGTTGCTTGCTGATATGGGCCCCGGAACAACCTTTCACCGGGTTTTGGATGAACGCGATACCAAGGTGAAATCCGGCAAGGCCAAGCGCGTCGTGATCTGCAGCGGAAAGGTTTATTACGATCTGGCCTCAACGCGGGACGAAGCTGAATTGTGGGACACCGAAATTGTCCGCGTCGAGCAGATATATCCGTTTCCTGCAAAAGCGCTAACCGAATTTCTGTCATTAACGCCGGGGGCGACATTCGTTTGGTGTCAGGAAGAGCCGAAAAATATGGGAAGCTGGAGCTTTGTCCGTGATTTCATCGAGGATGCGATGCAAGCTGCCGGCGCGAAACAACAGCGACTGATATATGCCGGACGTGACGCCGCGGCGTCGCCTGCAACCGGAACGCTGGCAAGGCACAATTGGGAACAAAAGCAACTGGTTGCGGATGCCCTCGCTATTGCGGTTGAAAACAAATAACGACATTCATGAATAAAAATCCGGCCATCAGGGCCAGACGTGATCTAGGAGATCAATAACATGGCAATCGAAATTACAGTGCCAGCTCTTGGCGAATCAGTGGCCGACGCGACGATTGCACGCTGGATCAAGCAAACAGGCGAGGCGGTTAAAGCCGATGAACCTGTGGTTGAGCTCGAAACCGACAAGGTAACGCTGGAGGTCCCGGCCCCGAATGCGGGAACTCTTGGTGAGATTATAGCCGAGGTTGGTGCTGTGGTTGAGGTTGGCGCGGTTCTTGCCATTTTGAATGAAGGCGCCGTACCTGCCCCAAAACAAGCTGAGCCTGAAGCGGCATCCGAATCCACGAATGATGCCGCATCCAAAACTGCTAGCAAAGCACCGGTACCTTCTGCACCTTCATCTGCAGACCCTTCTGCGGCGGCGGGCACCCATCCCCTGTCACCAGCAGTTCGCCGTCTGGTTGAGGAAAACAATCTGAACCCCGCGGCAATAAAGGCGAGCGGCGTTGATGGACGCTTGACCAAGGGTGATGTTCTGGCGCATTTGAAAAACGCGCCGGCTGCGGCGTCTGCACCCGCCAGCATTCCCTCTGCCCAGAGTGGGCCGCGTCAGACCCCCAGTGAGGCAGATGCCGCGCGCGAAGAGCGTGTTCCGATGTCAAAGCTTCGCCGCATAATTGCCAGTCGTTTGAAGGCAGCACAGAATAATGCGGCAATGCTGACGACATTTAATGAGATTGATATGTCGGCGTTGATGGCACTTCGCAGCGATTATCGGCAGGATTTTGAAACAGCGCATGGCATCCGCCTAGGTTTTATGGGCATGTTCGTAACCGCAGCTATTCAGGCGCTAAAAGAATTTCCAGCAGTGAATGCTGAAATCGATGGCACCGACATTATCTACAAGAATTATTACAATATCGGCGTTGCTGTTGGCACCCCTCAAGGCCTTGTCGTTCCGGTGGTTCGTAATGCTGGTGAGATGGGTTTGGCCTCTATCGAAAAACAAATTGCCGAGTTTGGAGAGCGTGCGCGAACCGGCAAAATTACCCCTGATGAAATGGCCGGGGGAACCTTCACCATCTCGAATGGCGGTGTTTATGGATCAATGATGTCGACGCCAATTTTGAACCCGCCGCAAAGCGCCATTCTGGGCATGCATAAGATCGAAAAACGACCTGTCGTTGTTGATGATGCCATTGTTATTCGGCCAATGATGTATCTTGCGCTATCCTATGATCACCGGATTATTGATGGCCGTGAAGCGGTGTCATTCCTTGCCCGGATTAAGGCCCTTGTTGAAGATCCACGTCGCCTTGTTCTTGGCGTTTAATGTATAGATAAACCCTTCACCAACGGGAGTTGGCCAATGAGCGAAACCAATTTTGACCTGATCGTAATTGGCGCCGGGCCCGGCGGCTATGTTGCGTCCATTCGCGCTGCCCAGCTTGGCATGAAAGTGGCGTGCGTTGAAAAGCGTCCGACGCTTGGCGGCACCTGTTTGAATGTCGGCTGTATTCCTTCAAAAGCACTTTTAAATGCCTCGGAGCATTTTGCCGGTGCAGCGGGCGGCGGTCTTGGCGAGTTTGGTATCAACGTCGGCAAAGTTTCGCTTGATCTTGGCAAAATGATGGATGGCAAGGATAAGATAGTGACCAGCCTGACAACGGGGATAGATTTTCTTTTTAAGAAAAACAAGATCACCCGCCTTCAAGGCAGCGCGCATATCGACAGTTCGGGGTCCATCACCATTTCCGATGGCGATGATGCTGGGAGCTATACCGCCGAGCAGATTCTGATTGCTACGGGTAGCCATGCCTCCAGTCTGCCCGGAATCGAAATTGACGAGAAACGGATTGTCAGTTCAACCGGCGCCTTGGCGCTGGCATCAGTCCCAAAAAAGCTGGTTGTGATCGGCGCCGGTTACATCGGATTAGAGCTTGGTACCGTCTGGGCGCGCCTTGGCGCCGAAGTTGAGGTGATCGAATTTCTGCCGCGTATCCTGCCCGGAATGGACGATGAAATCGCCAAAAAATTCATGGCGATTGCGAAAAAACAGGGGCTAAACTTCCGCCTGAAAACAGCGGTGAAGTCGGCCAAAACAACAAAAAGCGGGGTCAGCCTTACGGTTGAGCCTGCGGATGGAGGTACGGCTGAGGTGATCAAGGCTGATATAGCGTTGGTAGCGGTTGGCCGGCATCCGGCAACGGATGGTCTGGGGCTGGAGGCACTGGGTGTTTCGCTCAGCGAGCGGGGCCGCATCAAGGTCGATTCGCGATTTGAGACTTCGGTTGAGAATGTATTCGCGATTGGTGATGTTATTGACGGGCCGATGCTGGCGCATAAGGCCGAAGAAGACGGCGTTGCGGCGGTTGAAATGATGGCGGGCCATGCTGGTCACGTTGATTATGATCTGGTGCCGGGCATTGTCTATACCGCGCCCGAAGTTGCCACCCTGGGTAAAAGTGAAGAGGCGCTGAAGGCTGACGGTGTTGCCTTTAACAAGGGCAGCTTTCCGTTTTCTGCGAACAGCCGCGCCCGGGCGCAGGGCCACCCTGAAGGCTTTGTGAAAATTCTGGCCTGCGCTGAAACCGATCGTGTTCTGGGTGTTCACATTATTGGGCATGAGGCGGGAACGATCATCCATGAATGTGCCACCGCGATGGCGTTTGGCGCATCAGCCGAAGATATTGCGCGAACATGTCATGGCCACCCGACCTTGAATGAGGCGGTTAAAGAGGCGGCGCTGGCGGTTGATGGCCGCGCTATCCACATGTAAATCGCCTAAAAAACCAGGACGGTTAAAGCTAATTTTATGAGATGGCCCTTAACGCGCGCGCGGGTGGGTTTCTTTGTGAAGCCGGACCAGATGCGCCGCATCGACATTTGTATATCGCTGCGTTGTTGACAGGCTGGCATGCCCCAGCAATTCCTGAATGGCACGAAGATCACCGCCATTGCCCAGAAGATGCGTGGCAAAGGCATGTCGCAGCGCGTGCGGGGTAACATGCGGCGGCAAATTCAATTCAAGACGAAGCGTTTCGACAAGGCGTTGGGTCGCGCGTGATCCGAAATTATTGCCGCGCGCACTAACGAACAATGGACCCGCCCCCAATGGCGTCGGTCCGCCTGATAATTCTGTTGGTGATGCGTTAAGATCAAACGGACAGGCTGCCGCATATTCGGCGATTGCCTCAGCAACCGCAGGCAGCACCGGAACTTCACGAATTTTCCCGCCCTTACCGGAAATTCGCAACCAGTCGCCAATGGGTAAATCAGCGCGGGTCAGACTCAAGGCCTCGGACACGCGCAACCCGCAGCCATATAACAGCATCAGCAAGGCAAAATCACGAAGCTTGGCCCAGTCATCGCCGCGACGATTGAAGATAGCCGCAAGAAGCGCGCGCGCGTCATCTTCAGAAACGGGTTTGGGAACTGATTTTGGCGGTTTGGGCGCGCGTAGCCAAGCAAGGTCGGGAACATCCATCCGCTGGCTACGCCCGCAAAAGCGGTAAAAACTGCGCAAGGCTGAAACGCGGCGTGCGATTGTCGATCGCGCCAGATCCCGCGCCGCCATATCGGCAAGCCATCCCCGAAACGCACGCCTATCAGGCGTCATTCCGGTATCATCGGCAGTTGACCCAGCTTCGCGGTGCAGGAATTCACTATAATCATCAAGGTCGGATTCATAGGCAGACAGGGTGTTCTGAGGGTAGCGGCGCTCGCTGTCTAACCATGTCAGCCATGCGCGGCGGTCCGTGTCTGGCTGGCCCGTGCTTGGATCAAATCGTCCGGCCATGAGTTGTTACAGGATTGACTGTCCTGTCCCCTTCCAATCGTTGATGAAATCCGCCAGTCCTTTGTCAGTAAGCGGGTGTTTATAAAGGGCTGACAGAATTTTGGGAGGTAGTGTGACCACATCTGCGCCCAGCATCGCCGCATCAACAACATGCTGAGTACTGCGAATCGATGCGACCAGAACTTCGGTTTCAAAGTTGAATTGATCATAGATCGTGCAAATATCGCCGATCAGCCCCATTCCATCCTGACCGATATCATCCAGCCTGCCAACGAAAGGTGAGATAAAACGCGCCCCGGCCTTGGCAGCTAAAAGCGCCTGACCAGCGGTAAAGCAAAGCGTGACATTCACCTGATGCCCTTCGTCACTCAGCGCCCGGCAGGTACGAAGCCCATCTTCTGTCAGCGGAACCTTTACCGTTACGTTTGATGCAAGCGCGGCCAGTTTCAGGCCTTCGGCAAGCATTGTTTCATAATCGGTTGCGGCGACCTCGGCGCTGACGGGGCCGTCAACGACACTACAAATTTCTGCAATGGCTTCTAGAATGTTGCGGCCAGATTTGGCAATTAATGACGGGTTGGTCGTCACTCCATCAACGAAACCACTGGCAATATGCGTTTTGATTTCGTTTATATCGGCGCTATCGAGGAAAATTTTCATGTCGGGAATTCCGCTCTCCGGTGTAGGTTGGTGTCGGGCTTGCCGACGCGGGCAGTCTAACCCAGCTAGCCGATCAAATCCACTGGCTGATTAGATGTACCCAAATGGGTCTGATTAAAAAAGATAAGAGAGAATAGTACCGTGATAGGTGCAGATGACATCTTGAATGACGCGGATAAAAGCCGGACGAGCATCGTTCGGGTTGCCGTTGCGGTGCCGGTCGGCAAGGCGTTTGATTATGCCAGCGGCGGCTTTGGGGAATTACCACGCGGCACGATCGTAACGGTGCCTTTCGGACCGCGCCGGGTGAATGGCATTGTTCTAGGGCCGAGCGATGCATCGGTTCCGTCAACCTCGCTCAAAGCGGTGATAAATTGCCCGGCCTTGCCGTCGCTTGAGGTTGATTTTGTCACATTTCTTGAGCGCGTTGCGGCATGGACAATGGCCCCAATTGGCGCTGTTACAAAAATGATACTTAGCCAGCCAAAGGCGCTGCTGCCGCCGCCGCAGAAGAAACTTTTCCGCCGTCCAGATGCGCCGATCAAAGATGAAAAATTGACCTCGGCACGGGCGCGAATTGCCGGTGTACTGGATATCGCCGGCGCGCTGTCTTCGTCTGATCTGCAACGCGAAGCAGGTGTGGGCGCGCGGGTGATCACTGGCATGCTTGCTGCGGGTGGCCTCGAGGCGGTAATGATAGCAGGCGACAGGCCGCCGCCGCTGCCCTTATCGCTGAAGGGGCCGAAACTGTCTGATGATCAGCTTGCCGCGACCGGTCAAATTGCCGAAAGACTAACGGTTGGCTTTGCCCCCTTTCTTCTGGACGGGGTAACGGGGTCGGGCAAAACCGAGGTTTATTTTGATGCGGTTCAACGGGTGCTGGATGCCGGTCAACAGGTTCTGATATTACTGCCCGAGATTGCTCTATCAGCGGCGTGGAAACAGCGGTTTCGTGACCGGTTTGGCGTGATGCCGCAGGAATGGCATTCGGATGTTGGTGAAGGCCGCAAACGTCAGGTTTGGCGGTTTGCCCAGTCAGGTGATGCCCGGGTGGTTGTTGGCGCGCGTTCTGCCCTGTTTCTGCCCTTTGCCAAGCTGGGATTAATTGTCGTCGATGAAGAGCATGAGCACGCCTATAAACAAGAAGATCAGGTTGTTTATCAGGCCCGCGATATGGCGGTGCTTCGCGCCAGCATCGAAGCCTGTCCGATTATTTTAGCCTCGGCAACACCATCGCTGGAAAGCTGGGTGAATGCGGGGATGGTTGGCGATCCGGCGCGTTATCAACGGATTTGCCTGCCGAACCGAATTGGTCGGGCCCAACTGCCTGAAATAGGTGTGGTTGACATGCGCCGCACGCCGCCGGAACGCGGGCGCTGGTTGGCACCGCCGCTTGTCGCGGCAATCCAAGATCGGCTTGAACGGGGCGAGCAATCGCTCTTGTTTTTGAACCGGCGCGGTTATGCTCCGCTGACCTTGTGCGGCGCATGCGGGCACAAACTTACCTGCCCGAACTGCGATAGCTGGATGGTGATGCACCGGCTCGCAGGAAGAATGCGCTGCCATCATTGTGGTTTTGAAGCACGGCCTCGCAATGACTGCTCTCAATGCGGCGAGGAAGACAGTATGCAGGCATGTGGACCCGGGGTTGAACGCCTTGCCGAAGAGGTGTTGCAGCGCTTTCCAGACGCTAGATTTGGTGTATTTTCCAGCGATACGATAACCTCCCCCGGCAGCGCTGAGGCTTTTATCAGGTCGGTAACCGACGGCGAGGTCGATATCATCATTGGCACGCAAATGGCGGCAAAGGGACATCATTTTCCGAATTTGACACTGGTTGGCATTGTCGATGCTGATCTGGGGCTTGCCGGTGGTGATCTTCGCGCCGCTGAACGCAGCTTTCAGATGTTGGCGCAGGTGGCTGGCCGCGCTGGCCGCGAAGATCGGCCCGGGCTTGCCATGTTGCAAACGCTGGATGCCGGTAATCCGGTAATGAAGGCGATGGTGTCGGGTGACCGCGATACTTTTCTTCACAGCGAATCCGAGGCGCGCCGGTTTGCCCACATGCCGCCCTTTGCCAGACTCGCCGCATTGGTGCTTACCACACCCGATGAAAGACGGCTTCATGAGGCAATGCAGATCTTAGCGCATAATTGTCCAAATTTTCAGGGGGTGAGCGTTTTTGGCCCGAATATCGCTCCGCTGGCCTTTCTGCGGGGGCGGCATCGGGCGCGGGCTCTGGTTCAGGTTGAAAAAAACATTGATATTCAGGCTGTTATATCCAGCTGGCTTGACCAGGTGAAATTACCGTCAGGGGTGCGGCTGCAAATTGATATCGACCCTTACAGCTTCTTGTGAGGTTTTGACATTATTGCGGGCGTGTGACGGCATTTTTGCACCCTTCAGCGCTTGCCTTTCTGATGTGGGTATGATAGCCACCACACCGGAACAATCATGTCGCTGCAAACCAGTGGCGGCCATGGCTTGGGCCTCCTGTTAGAACTCCTGAAGATGAGGGTTACGTCGTTGAGTGTGAGCGCTAAGGGTCTTGCTGGTCGCTATGCTGGTGCGTTGTACGCACTTGCCGATGAAGCTGGTAAAATTGACGCCGTGGTTGCAGATTTGACTGATCTTGCTGAAATCATTTCAGCAAATGATGAGGTCAAAACTCTGGTTGGATCGCCTGCTATTTCGTGGGCTGATCAGACCAACGCGATGACGGCTATCATGGAAAAGGGCGGCGCCGATGCGCTGACCGTAAAGTTTGTTGGCACTGTTGCCTTGAATGGCCGCCTGCATGCTTTAACCCGTATTATTTCCGCCTTTCTTGCCGAGCATGCGCGCCGCCGTGGCGAAGTGTCGGCAGAGGTGATCTCCGCCATCGCATTGGACAAGGCGCGCCGCGCTCGTGTCGAAAAAGCGGTGGCTAAACTTGCCGGCAGTGACAAAATCTCGCTTACAATGAGTGTTGATGAATCGCTGATCGGGGGCTTGGTGGTACGCATCGGGTCACGGATGATCGACACTTCGATCAGAACAAAACTTAATCGGCTTGAAACAGCTATGAAGGGTATAGCGTGATGGATATTCGTGCAGCTGAAATCTCAGCAATCCTAAAAGATCAGATTGCTAATTTTGGGAGCGACGCTGAGGTCGCTGAAGTTGGACGCGTCCTGTCCGTTGGCGACGGTATTGCGCGCGTGCACGGGCTTGACGAAGTTCAGGCCGGTGAAATGGTTGAATTTGAGAGCGGCGTCAAAGGTATGGCGCTAAACCTCGAATCAGACAATGTTGGTATCGTTATTTTCGGTGATGACCGCTCAATCAAAGAGGGTGATGTCGTTCGGCGTACCGCATCGATTGTGGACACGCCTGTTGGGATGGGGCTTCTGGGCCGCGTTGTTGACGCGCTGGGCAACCCGATTGACGGCAAGGGCCCGCTGAAAAGCGTAAAGCGCACCCGCGTTGAAGTTAAGGCACCGGGCATTATGCCGCGCAAATCGGTTCATGAGCCGATGCAGACTGGCCTGAAGGCGATTGACAGCCTGATCCCCGTTGGCCGCGGCCAGCGTGAGTTGATCATTGGTGACCGCCAGACTGGTAAAACAGCCATTGCGATTGACACATTCATCAATCAGAAGCCGGTGAATGAAGCCGCTGGCAAGGATGATGGCAAGAAACTGTTCTGCATTTATGTGGCTATCGGCCAGAAACGCTCAACAGTAGCGCAGATTGTCCGCTCGCTTGAAGAGCAAGGCGCGATGGAATATTCCATCGTTGTCGCTGCAACTGCGTCCGATCCTGCACCGATGCAGTTCCTTGCGCCTTATACCGCTTGTGCAATGGGCGAATTCTTCCGCGATAACGGTATGCACGCGCTGGTCGTCTATGATGATTTGTCAAAGCAGGCGGTTGCGTACCGCCAGATGAGCTTGTTGCTGCGTCGTCCACCTGGCCGTGAGGCATATCCTGGTGACGTTTTCTATCTTCACTCGCGCCTTCTTGAGCGTGCAGCGAAAATGAATGAGGCAAGTGGTTCAGGGTCACTGACCGCTCTGCCAGTTATTGAAACACAGGCAGGCGATGTGTCGGCCTATATCCCAACCAACGTGATTTCGATCACCGACGGGCAGATTTTCCTTGAGACAGAGTTGTTCTACAAGGGTATTCGTCCTGCTGTGAACGTTGGGCTATCGGTGTCACGTGTGGGTTCTGCCGCGCAGATCAAGGCAATGAAACAGGTCGCAGGTTCGGTTAAACTGGAACTGGCGCAGTATCGTGAAATGGCTGCCTTTGCGCAGTTTGCATCGGATATGGATGCATCGACACGCGCTCTCCTGGCGCGCGGTGCGCGTCTTACCGAGTTGTTGAAGCAGCCACAATACAGCCCGATGAAAGTTGAAGATCAGGTTGCGGTTATTTATGCCGGTGTGAATGGATATCTCGACGCAATCGAGATTGACGCAATCGGCCGTTTCGAAACAGGTCTTCTTGAGCATCTTCGTAGTTCAAGCGACAAGGTGCTTGACGTTATTCGAGATGAGCAAAAGCTTTCGGATGATACCGAAACAAAGTTGCAAGCTGCTATTGAGGCGTTCGCCAAAAGCTTTGCCTAAGGTATGATTGCCGTCTTCGGACGGGGTTCTGCTGGTACATGGAGTCTGATGCATGCCATCGTTGAAGGATCTGAAAACACGCATTAACAGCGTGAAATCGACGCAGAAAATCACCTCGGCCATGAAAATGGTTGCGGCTGCTAAACTGCGCCGTGCACAGGAATCAGCCGAAAAGGGCCGCCCTTATGCGGATCGCATGCAGCAGATCATCAACAGTCTTGCGGCAAAATCAGATATGTCATCCGCGCCGGCTCTGCTCGCTGGTAATGGCAAGGATAAAACTCATCTGCTGATTATTGTGTCAGCTGATCGCGGCCTTTGTGGCGGTTTTAACGGGTCCATCACGCGCCAGACTCGCACCGAAGTTGCGCGCCTGCAAGGCGAAGGCAAAACGGTAAAGCTGTTGATGGTTGGCCGTAAGTCGGCCGATGCGCTGCGACGTGATCTGGGTGATCTGTATATTGACCGGTTGGAAGGTATCCAAGGCACCGCGGTGTCATTTGCCGACGCCGCCGGCATTGGCGAGACGGTGCGTTCGGGATTTGAGAATGGTGATTTTGACGTCTGTACAGTCATTTTCAACAAGTTCAAGTCAGCCATCGCGCAAGAGGTAACGCTGAAAAAGCTGATCCCTGCCGAAGTGGATGCAAGCGAAGATACGGCTGATGCCAGTGATGGTGTCACTTACGAATATGAGCCAGAAGAGGACGAACTTCTGGCCGCTGTCCTGCCGCGTAATATTTCAACGCAGATGTACAGCGCGTTATTGGAATCCTCTGCATCCGAGCTTGCTGCCCGGATGACAGCTATGGACAATGCCACCCGTAATGCGGGTGATCTGATCGACCGTCTGACGCTTGTGTATAACCGCACGCGTCAGGCAACAATTACCAAGGAACTGATCGAAATCATTTCCGGCGCCGAAGCGGTGTAACGGAAATCAGGATTAATCGCGGAGTAGCACAAAATGGCGAATAGTATTGGCAAAATCAGTCAGGTGATCGGCGCTGTTGTTGACGTTGTGTTTGAAGGTCCTTTACCGGCCATTCAAAACGCATTGGAAGTCGACAATAACGGCCAGCGTCTGGTTCTAGAGGTTGCACAGCACCTTGGTGAATCATCGGTTCGCACGATTGCCATGGACGCAACCGAAGGTCTGGTTCGCGGGGCAGTGGCAACGGACACCGGTGCCCCTATCACCGTGCCGGTTGGCCCGGAAACATTGGGACGTATTCTGAACGTCATTGGTGAGCCTGTTGATGAAGGCGAGCCGGTTAAGGCGAAGAAACATTATCCGATTCACCGTCCGGCCCCGGCCTATGTTGATCAGTCAACCGAAGCTGAAATTCTGGTTACCGGAATTAAGGTTGTTGACCTTCTCGCACCTTATGCCAAGGGCGGAAAGATTGGCCTGTTCGGCGGTGCTGGTGTTGGCAAGACCGTTCTTATCATGGAATTGATCAATAACGTTGCCAAAGCGCATGGTGGTTACTCAGTGTTTGCCGGCGTTGGTGAGCGTACGCGTGAGGGTAATGACCTCTATCATGAGATGGTTGAATCAGGCGTTATCAAAACCGATGGCGAAGGCTCTAAGGCCGCGCTTGTTTATGGCCAGATGAATGAGCCACCAGGTGCGCGCTCGCGCGTTGCCCTAACCGGCCTTACCTTGGCGGAATATTTTCGTGATGAAGAAGGCCAGGATGTGCTGTTCTTCGTTGATAACATTTTCCGCTTTACGCAGGCTGGCTCGGAAGTGTCCGCGCTGCTTGGCCGTATTCCTTCAGCAGTGGGATATCAGCCAACGCTTGCCACTGACATGGGCGCGTTGCAGGAACGGATTACGACAACGAATAAGGGGTCCATCACCTCGGTGCAGGCGATTTATGTTCCTGCCGATGACCTGACCGACCCTGCACCTGCAGCATCATTTGCCCACCTTGATGCTACAACTGTTTTGTCACGCCAGATTGCCGAGCTTGGTATTTACCCGGCCGTTGATCCACTTGATTCATCATCGCGTATGTTGGACCCGCGGATTGTTGGTGATCGCCATTACGAGGTTGCGCGTAACGTTCAAGAAGTGTTGCAGCAATATAAGTCACTGCAGGACATTATCGCCATTCTGGGAATGGATGAATTGTCTGAAGAGGATAAGCAGACGGTGAATAGAGCGCGCAGAATTCAGCGTTTCCTTTCCCAGCCTTTCCATGTGGCTGAAGTGTTCACAGGGTCTCCTGGCAAGCTAGTGAGCCTCGAAGACACGATTGACAGCTTTGCTGGTATCCTTGCCGGTGATTATGATCATCTGCCAGAGGCGGCTTTCTATATGGTTGGTACCATTGAAGAAGCAATCGAAAAGGGCAAAAAGCTGACGCAGGAGGCCGCTTAAGCGGACTGCGGGCGTAAAGGAGTAAGGCCAGATGGCTGAAACCACGCATCTTGAGCTGGTAACCCCGGCGAACATCATGGTTCAAAAGCCTGCGCAAATGGTGGTCGCACCGGGCGTTGAGGGTCTGTTTGGCGCTATGCCGCGGCATGCACCTTTGCTCTCTGACCTTGCTCGCGGTGTTGTTGAAGTCCACGAAAATGGCAAGGTGACGGCGCGGTATATGATTGATGGTGGGCTTGCCGATGTTTCCGGTGAGGCGATCACAATTCTAACCGAACGCGCTGAGGATCTCGGTGCAGTAAACCGTGAAGATGTTAAATCACGCGCGGATGCTGCAACGGGTGCTGAAGCCGAATTTTTGAATGCGGTGCTTGCAGAACTTTAATTCTAGCCTATCGGGCTATTTGCAAATTTATAAAAATACCCGGCATGCTTTGCCGGGGTTTTTTATGGGCTGATTTGGTGTGCAGATCAGCTTTTAAGCAGTGGGGCGAACGCATCCATCAGCGTGCGGTAAACTTCGCGTTTGAATGGTACCGCCAGCTCAACCAGCTTTTCGGGTTCAATCCACATCCACTCGCAAAATTCGGGGATGTCGGTATCGATGTTGATATCATCGTCGGTTCCGGTAAAGCGCAACGCAACCCATTTCTGCCTTTGCCCGCGATACTGGCCATGCCACAGCCGGTCGGCAAGGGTTTGTGGAATATCATAATTCAGCCAGCTATCATGCTCTTCCAGCGGCTGGGCTTTGCAAGTGCCGATTTCCTCATCCATTTCGCGAAGGCACGCCTGCATGACGCTTTCCCCATGATCAATCCCGCCCTGCGGCATTTGCCATGCTTCGGCGCGATTATCAAGGCGGCGACCGGCAAACAGCTTATTCTCGGAATTCAGCAGGAAAATCCCGACACAAGGCCGGTAAGGCCGTTGATCATAGGGGATGTTAGGCGCGGTCATGATACGGGCTTTAATGCGCTGAAGACTGCAACGCCGCGGATAAGATCGAGGGCCCGGGCAAGCTGATAATCAATTTTTGACTGATCAAGTTTTTCAGGTGTTGCGGCTTCTTCATCTTCGCCGTTAGCGTCCGTCGCATCATCGTTGTTTGTATCAACCGCATCATCGCTCTCATTACCGGCCTTGGCGCCGTCCAGTGCGCCTCTCAAATCCTCTTCACGGACATTGCCGCCTTTGACCGCTTCAATCCGGGCAAGCTCAACCTCAATATCGGGAATGATGCCGCGCGCCTGAATAGACAATCCCGAAGGGGTGTAATAGCGCGCTGTGGTCAGCCGGATTGCCGAGCTATTGGAAATAGGAATAACCGACTGCACCGAGCCCTTACCAAAGGAACGTGTGCCCAGAATGACCGCTCGTTTATGATCTTTCAAAGCGCCTGCCACGATTTCCGAAGCTGATGCCGATCCGGAATTGATTAAGATCACCATCGGCAGGCCGCGGGCAATATCGCCCTTTTTGGCATAGACATGCGAGCCTTCACTCGCATCCCGGCCCCGTGTTGATACAATTTCGCCCTCTTCATGAAAGGCATCAGTCACCGAGATGGCCTCAGTTAACAGACCGCCCGGATTGTGGCGAAGATCAAGAACGATGCCTTTCAGCATAGCTCCTTCTTCGCGGAAAAAATCGTCAACCGCGGCTAGAAGTCCGGGTGTGGTTTGTTCAGAAAACGTGGTGATTCGGATATAGCCGATACCATCAAAAATTTCCGATCGAACAGATTTAATTTTGATGAAATCGCGGATCAGGGTGACATCGAACGGTTCCTGCTGGCCGCGTTGGATCTTGACTGTGACTTTAGAGCCAACCGCGCCGCGTAGCTTTTCAACAGCTTCGGACAGTTGCACACCAATGATCGAAAAACCATCGACGGCAATGAGATAATCTTCAGGTTGCAATCCGGCAGTCGCGGCCGGGGTGTCATCAATTGGTGAGACAACTTTAACCATCCCTTTTTCCATGGTGATTTCCACCCCCAAGCCGCCAAAGCGGCCCTTGGTTTGTTCACGCATTTCAGAGAAATTTTCGGTATTGAGATAGGATGAATGCGGATCAAGCGAGACCAGCATTCCGGTAATCGCGGCCTCAATTAGCTCAGCGTCACTCACCTCATCGACATAGCTTTCCCGCACACGCTGAAAAATATCGCCGAATAAGCCAAGCTGGCGATAAGTATCATCCTTGCTGGAGGATTGCGCGATGGTCAAACTTGGGACAGACATTCCCGCGACGAACAGAAAGGAGCAAAAAATTGCTACATGCCAAAGCCGGAGCCTACTTAACGTTAACCAATGTTTCGTGTTGCCCGAAGACTTGTCAGCCGAAATTGTATCTGGCTGGGTGGTATCGGAAGGTGTTGTCTCGGAAGGTTTCATCTGAGGTCGGGTCCCACGCATTGGCTAACTATAGTGTAATGTAGTGTGATAATCATTTTTTGCAACAATCGCAGATTGTCTTGTCTTGGTTATTCAGGGTCGGCGCGACACGGTAAATCAAAGTTGGTATGGCTGGTTAATCGGTGTTGGCACGTTGCAGCATCTGGCCTGTCATCGCTGTTGGCTGCGCAACTCCCAGCATTGCAAGAAGACTGGGAGCAAGATCACCGAGCCGGCCGTCGGCAATTTTCACGCCCACCGGTCCGCCGATCAGCACACAAGGAACAGGGTTAATGGTGTGTGCAGTATGTGGCGATTTTGCGACATCATCCCACATAACCTCGCAATTGCCATGATCGGCGGTTAGCAACATCTGTCCGCTCGCCGCCAAAACCGCTGCCGCTAGCCGTGCCACACAACCATCAACGGAAGCGACCGCCGCTATCGCCGCGTCAAGATTGCCGGTATGGCCCACCATGTCTGGATTGGCGAAATTAATTACCAAAAGATCATGTTTGTTGGCGTTAATGCTGTCCAGCGCGATCTCCAAAATAGCGTTGGCGCTCATTTCTGGTTGCAAATCATAGGTTGAAACCTTGGGCGAGGGGACCATCTCGCGATCCTCTCCTGTTGCCACGCTTTCATTACCGCCATTCAGGAAAAAAGTGACATGCGGATATTTTTCAGTCTCGGCAAGCCGAAGCTGCCGCTTGCCCGCATCCGCAACAACGCTGCCAAGCATATCGGTGAGCTTTTGCGGCGCGAATAATGTGGTCATCTTTGCATCCAGCGCCGATGAATAGGAGGTCATCCCAATCACACCCGCCAGTTGAACGGGATTGGCGTTGAACCCAACCTCATCCGGGAAAAGCCATGCCGCCAAAATCTGGCGGACACGGTCAGCACGAAAATTAACCATAACCACCCCATCGCCGTCTCGCATTCCGTCATACGAAGCCATGATTCGCGGTGTAATAAATTCATCGTTCTCACCAGCAGCATAGGCCTCATCTATCGCAGCTTCGGGGGAGGCAACCGGCGGGTTTGCAGATTTAGCATGACAGATTGCGTCAAACGCGGTGGCCGTACGCTCCCAGCGATTATCCCTGTCCATGGCATAAAACCGGCCAATCAATGTTCCAAATTGCGCGCCATCGGCAAGCTGCGCAGTAAATTCGGGCAAGGTTGTTGCGGCTGATTTTGGCAGCACATCACGTCCGTCGCTAAACCCGTGGATAATGACATCCGCGCCAGCATCACACAGCCCCTTGATCACAGCCAGCATCTGATCCTGATGCGCGTGGACGCCGCCGGGGGACAACAGCCCCATAACATGAATGCGCCCGCCTGTGCCGTGCAGCTTTTTTGCCAGCGCCAACAAATCTGGGTGCCGGGTAAGCGATCCATCCTTCATTGCAGCATTAATGCGGGGCAGGTTCTGCATCACAATCCGGCCAGCCCCGATATTCATATGGCCTACTTCTGAATTGCCAACCTGTCCGTCTGGAAGCCCGACATCCGCCCCGCACGCAGCTAGCAAGCTGACAGGCCATTTCTGGCAAAGCGCATCAAATCCGGGGGTGTCAGCAAGCGCAACGGCATTGTTGGCGCTTTGTCTGTTATGTCCCCAGCCATCCATAATACACAGAACAACGGGTCCGCTAGATTTAAGGTTCATTGCACTATCATCAGTATTTTGTTCAACCATGACGGTTTATACCGCCGGTCACACACTGAGTATAGTGTCAGTATGATAACAATATGGCAGCGGTATAAGGCCGTGACTACCCGATGAGGGGGGTTACCCGCCGCGATGATAAGGATGCCCGGCCAGAATGCTTGTGGCCCTGTACAACTGTTCGGCGAGCATCGCGCGAAATAGCATATGCGGCCATGTAGCACTGCCAAAGGCAATACGGTATGCGGCGCGCTGGATCAGAGCCGGCGCATGACCATCGGCCCCGCCAATTGCGAAATATGCGGTTGACTGGCCCTCATCGCGCCATTCACCAAGCAGGCTTGCTAATGCCTCAGACGAGGTGTCGTGGCCGCGGGGATCACAAACCACCAACGGGGCGCCGACGGGAAGGTGGCGAAGCAGGCGTGCGCCTTCATCTTCGCTACGACCAGCGCCAGAGGTTATTTTAGATTCGATTTCAATGACGCTGGCACCGCTAGGAATTCGCGACAACCATGTTTGGACTAATCCCTGTCCGGGGCTGCTGCGTCCCTTACCGACAGCCAGAATGACAAGCTTCATGCTGGTTCCTGAATGCTGATGAGCCCTATGTATGAGGCCCTAGCTGGTGATGGTCACGACTTCCTGCGGCCCTTCATTCGTCCACATTCTCTCAAGGCCGTAAAAATCACGAACCTCAGGCCGGAATAAATGAACAATGACATCATTGGCGTCAATCAACACCCAGTCTGCCTGCCGCACACCTTCAACACCCAGAATAGAAACTCCGCCCTGCTTGAGCCGGAACACCAGATTTTCGGACATGGCGGCAACTTGGCGCGATGACGTTCCACTGGCGATAACCATGTAATCGGCCATAGATGATTTGCCGCCAAGCGGAATGGCAATAACGTCATCGGCTTTATCCATGTCCAGAGAAGATGTGACCATTTCTAGGATCTGATCCGGATCCAAATGCGATTGCATTTTACTAATCGTGTTTCTCCACAAATACGCTTTGCATGGGCTATAATGTACGCCGCAAAGCTGTTGCCGACGCATGGTGTCGGTGCCCAGCAATAAAACACCATATAGGCGGTCTCTCCGCTCTGTCACAGGCCCGAGCTGCAAACTTTTCCGGCTTTTGACGGCGGCGTATAAGCAGCCGCCCCTTGTTTATTGCCTGATAAGAATAGCCCGGGCGGTCAATCACCGCAATGGGCATCGTTGACGCTATTATCTCCCGATGTTGCCAGCTGCCAAATTCTGCTAGATTATCCGCTCCCATCAGCCAGCAGAATGCGTGGCGCGGACACCGCTTTTTCATCATTAAAAGCGTTGCGTAGGTCAGGTTGGTGCCAAATTCAACTTCAGGCGCGATCACACGGATCCAAGCTTTACCTGCAGTTTTATCAATAGCCCCGCGAAGGCGCTTGGCTAGAGGTGCCATGTCATTATCTGATTTTAGCGGATTCTGCGGGCTGACCATCCACCAAATGACATCAAGCTTGAGCGCGCGCCGCGCCACCTCCGATAGATGCAGATGTCCCTCATGTGCAGGGTTGAACGAGCCGCCAAGCAACCCGATTCGCAAGCGCCGCCGATCATGGAATAGGCGTGGTGAGCGGTGCCGACGTGGTGTGCCAGCGTCAACCGCCACGGATCTGGCCATTGCCCCGAACCATATACTTAAAGCTGGTCAGTTGGGCCGCACCGACCGGCCCTCTGGCATGCATTCGTCCGGTGGCAATGCCGATCTCGGCGCCCATGCCAAATTCACCGCCATCGGCAAATTGGGTTGAGGCATTAACCATCACGATGGCGCTATCAACTTTGGCCAGAAATTCCTCTGCCCGCGCTGCATTTTCGGTGATAATACAATCGGTATGCTGCGATCCATAATCCGCTATATGCTGCATGGCAGCCGCCATATCATCCACCACAGCGATCGAAATAATACTGTCCAGATATTCGGTCGACCAATCAGCCTTACTGGCCAATGTGGCTGCCGGTAACAGCGCACATGTCTCGGCGTCACCGCGAATCGTCCATCCAGCGTTCAAAAGCGCTGCCCCAATCGCTGGCAGTAAGGTTTTAATCACCTCACGGTCAACCAGAATGGTCTCAGCAGCTCCGCAAATTCCCGTGCGCCGCATCTTGGCATTTACCGCAATGGAAACAGCTTTATCCGGGTCGGCCTGCCGGTCGATGAACAGATGACAAATACCCTCGAGGTGGGCAAAGACGGGAACGCGCGCTTCGTTTTGAACGCGCTCAACAAGCGAACGTCCGCCGCGGGGAATAATCACATCAATCTCGCCGTTGGCAGCCAGCATTGCGCCGACCGCTCCGCGATCATTCGTTGGCACCATCTGTACCGCACCAGGCGGCAGACCAGCAGCCTGCAGTCCGTCTGACATCAGCGATGCAAGATAACCCGATGTCTGGCTGCTGTCAGAACCGCCGCGCAAAATAACCACATTGCCAGCAATTAGGCACAGGCCGGCGGCATCCACCGTCACATTGGGGCGCGATTCGTAAATCACTCCGATCACTCCAAGTGGTGTAGAAACCCGCGCGATATCCAACCCGTTTGGCCGTGTCCAGCGCGCCATCTCGCGGCCAAGTGGATCGTCAAGAGCGGCAATATCTTCCAGCCCTTTTGCCATAGCCTCAATGCGCTCGGCGGTCAGGGTTAACCGGTCGGTAAAAGCTGCGGTAATGCCGTTTTCGGCGGCGCGGGCCAAATCAGCCGCGTTATGGGAAATAATATCACCCGAACGGGCGCGAATAAGGGCGGCTGAATGGCTAAGCGCGGCTCGGCGGTCAGCATGTGATGACAGCGACAAGGTGGATTGGGCGGCGCGCGCAGTCGCGACCAGCCCGGTGATTAACTGCCGACACTCATCAAGGGTGGCTTGCTCCATTTTTTGTTCATTCGGTGTCATTTCGTGTCCTGTCACCCAACCGGAGTGCCCCCGGGTTACCGTTGATGCCCAAGCATGACAAGATCATCAGCGTGGATAAGCTCATCACGGCCACGATATCCTAACAAAGCTTCGATTTCACGGCTTTTATGCCCGATGATGATCTTGGTATCATCTAGCGAGTAGGCGCATAGGCCATGCGCGATAATATGACCCTGTTCATCTTCAACGGCAATCAAATCACCGCGGCCCCATTCACCGCTAGCCGCAGTAACGCCGGCAGGCAGCAAGGATCGTCCGGTGCGAAGCGCCTGCGCCGCACCTGAATCAACGCGAAGACGGCCCTTTGGTGTCAAGGCACCGCCGATCCAGCGTTTGCGTGCCGTCAGCGGGGAATGTTCGGCCCGGAACAGGGTGTTTTTGCTACCCTTATTTAGCGCATTAACCGGGTTTGTAATTCGGCCATCACAGATAATCATGCCGCATCCGGCATTCATCGAAATGCGTGCGGCCTCTAATTTTGTGACCATCCCGCCAGAGGCGTAGGCCGCATTCGCCGTTCCGGCCATTTGCATAATATCGTCGCTTAGGGTGGTTATTTCCTGAATATGGGCGGCCGCTGTATCGTGATTCGGGTCGGCAGAGTACAGTCCGTCAACATCCGACAGCAGCACCAGTAAATCGGCGCTTATCATCGCTGCCACGCGCGCGGCCAGTCGGTCATTGTCACCAAAGCGGATTTCGGCGGTGGCGACAGTGTCATTTTCATTCACCACCGGAACTGCGCCAAGCCTCAGCAAAGTTGAGATGGTGGCACGCGCATTAAGATGACGGCGGCGGGTTTCGGTATCCTCAGGCGAAAGCAGAATTTGCGCGGTACGAAGATCGTGCGTTGCCAGTGCCTCGCGCCACGCATGCGCCAGCACAACCGCCCCTGTTGCCGCGGCGGCCTGCTTTTCCTCCAACGCCAGCGTCTGTCCGTCAATGCCCAGAACCCGGCTGCCAAGCGCAATTGCGCCGCTGGATACAACGATGACATTTTTCCCCGCCGCTTTCAGGTTGGCGATATCCGCTGCAATCCCGTCCAGCCAGGCAACATTAACGGTATTTCGGCTTTCATCAACCAAAAGCGATGATCCGACTTTGATGATAATGGTAGCGGCTGCGTCGATGGCAGAGGCGGCGTGATTTACGGTGACCATGGCACGGGCTCTTGCAACGGTGCTTCGGCTTCGCGTGCAGAATCAATCAATGCCAAAAGACGCCGTAATACCAGTTTTACGTTGGCGCCGGTTACTGATGACATCCACATGATCTCACCTGCACCGGCTTTCAGCAGTGCGTCGCGAACATCTTCTGCATATCCTTCGGGCGCGGCGTCGAGCTTGGTCAGCACGATAATTTCTGTTTTCGTATCGAGGCCGGATCCATAGGCGGCCAGCTCGTCGCGCAGGATTTTCCATGATTGTACCGGATCATCGCTGGTGACATCCACCAGATGCAGCAACACGCGGCACCGTTCAACATGTCCTAAAAACCTGTGGCCAAGACCGGCGCCATGATGCGCGCCTTCAATTAGTCCCGGAATATCGGCGACGACAAATTCACGCTCATCAACCCCGACAACGCCCAGATTCGGATGCAGCGTGGTAAAGGGATAATCGGCGATTTTAGGACGCGCGGCGGATACGGCGCTCAAAAAGGTAGATTTTCCGGCGTTCGGCATGCCCAGCAAACCCGCATCGGCAATAAGTTTCAAGCGCAACCATATCCACATTTCCTGTCCGGCTTCACCCGGCTGGGATTTGCGCGGTGCGCGGTTGGTCGATGATTTGAAAAAAGCATTGCCCTTGCCGCCAGCCCCGCCCTTGGCCAGAACAAATTCCTGTCCTTCATACATCAAATCCGCCAGAACGGTTTCCTGATCATCGGCCAGAATTTGCGTTCCGACCGGCAGTTTTAGAAGCACGTCCGCTCCGGATGCACCCGATCTGTCACGCCCGGCCCCGGGGCGCCCGGAATCGGCTTTGAAATGCTGTTGATAGCGATAGTCGATGAGCGTGTTCAGACCTGCAACCGCGCGCACAATCACATCGCCGCCGCGTCCACCGCTGCCGCCATCAGGTCCTCCAAAGGGGACATGCGCCTCACGCCGGAAACTGACGGAGCCGGGGCCACCATGTCCGGAGCGGGTGTAAATTTTGGCCTGGTCGAGGAATTTCATCAGACTGGCTCGTCAAGTTTTCCTGTTATGCGCCGTGGGCGTAATGATTTGGGTTAATTCTGGCGGTGTTAAAATCAAAAAAAGGGGAACAACGCCAGCGTTATCCCCCTTGTCATAAGGCTGTAGATGTCTGGGGCGTCTGTCTTATTCAGCTGCCTCGGCTGCGGGAAGTACATTCACAAACATCCGTCCGCGACCTTTTTCCTTGAACGCAACCTTGCCTTCGATAAGCGCAAATAATGTATGGTCTTTGCCCATGCCGACATTCAATCCGGGGTGAACCTTTGTGCCGCGCTGACGAACGATGATGTTGCCGGCAAGAACCGCTTCACCGCCGTATTTTTTTACACCAAGACGACGACCAGCTGAATCGCGGCCGTTTCTGGAGCTACCACCTGCTTTTTTATGTGCCATTTTCCAGCTCCCTTAATAGCTGTCGGCGCGCGCTGCGCGTCGGGTTATTTCTTTGCTGCTGCTTTCTTTGGTGCCGCTTTTTTGGCCGCTGCCTTTTTGGCTGCTGCTTTTTTCGGAGCGGCTTTTTTCGGTGCTGCTTCTTTTGCCTCGACCTTTGGGGCAGCTTTTGCAGCCTTTGGCGCGGCCTTCTTTGCTTCGGTCTTTGGCGCAGCTTTAGCCTCAGTCTTTGCGGCTGCTTTCGGAGCGGCTTTTGGCTTCAGCGCCTTGCCATCTTCAGCAATCGCATTGATCTTCAGCAGTGTCAGGTCCTGACGATGGCCCTGTGTGCGGCGGTGATTCTTGCGGCGCTTGCGACGGAAGATGATGATTTTAGGGCCGCGCGTCTGGCGCATCACTGTGGCACTGACCGCGGCGCCTTCAACGCGCGGTGCACCGATTGTGACCTGATCGCCATCGCCAAGCATGGCAATGTCATCCAAAATGATTTCGGCGCCTTCGTCGGCGGAAATCCGCTCGACTAGAATCGTGTCGTCCTTTGCCACGCGGTACTGCTTGCCGCCTGTTCTTACCAAAGCATACATGGCTTCCATCCTTATTCTGTCCGGCCCGCATATTTATCGGACATGGCCGTTACGGCCTTTCTGTCGGGCTTTCGCCGCCGCCGTCTGGCCTGCAATCCCATCACGCGCAGAAAGCAAAAACATACCGCTCTGGAATTCCAAAGCGGATTGCGCTGGAATATACGCTTCAAAATGCGTGTGTCAAGACTGCAATCGCGCTTTGCCGTTAGGTTTCCGGTCAGATTTTGGGCAGATTTCAGATAGATATTTGACGGTATTCATCAAAACATGAATTGTCTGGGGTCTCAATCTCGATCGGGGGTGTTATCAGGGCTGCATGGAAGAGGGCTGCTTTTGGGGGTGGACTTCCTTTACTCACCTTCATCCGCCGCCAAATAGGCCCGACTGGCGTGGGTCGTGCGGCGCGGCGCCCATATCCAGATGCAACCCGGTTCCGGTCCATGGATGTGCGGCGACAACATCATCATCAAGTTCAACGCCCAGCCCGGGTGCGGTTGGTGGAATTAGATAGCCATCTTCCCATTCTAAGGGGGTCTTCAGCAATTTCGCGTGGAATCCGTCCATTTTGCCAATCGATTCGAGAATCAGGAAATTAGGAATACAGGCGGCAAGCTGAATATTCGCTGCAGCAACGACCGGCCCACAATAGAGATGTGGGGCGATCTGTACATACCGGGTTTCGGCAATGGCGGCGATTTTCTTAGCCTCCAAAATACCGCCAGCCCGGCCAAGATTGGGTTGCAGAATTGCCGCCGCATTAAGATCCATAACCCGGGCGAATTCGAATTTGCTGCATAGGCGCTCACCAGTGGCAATTGGGATTGTCGTATCAGCAGCAACCCTCGCCATTTCCTCGGGCATGTCAGGCGGGCACGGCTCTTCAAACCATAAAGGATCATACGGCTCAAGCCGCTTTGCCATACGCAACGCCCCCGCCGCGGTGAATTGGCCGTGCGTTCCAAACAGCATATCGGCTTTCTGACCAATGGCGGCGCGAATTTCGCGGCAGAAGGCTTCGCTTCGCTCCAACGCCTCCAAATCGGGCATTCGCGGGTCATAGACCGTATATTGGCCAGCCGGATCAAACTTTACGCCGGTAAACCCCTCGGCAACGCACGCCGCTGCGGTTTCGGCGCTTGCAATGGGATCATTGTAAAAATTTGCCGCGTCCTGACCGGCCGACGGATATAGATAGGTATAGGTGCGCAGCCGCGGGTTCACCAATCCCCCCAAAAGCGCATAAACGGGCCGGTCCAACGCTTTGCCAACAATATCCCAACAGGCCATTTCCAGCCCGCTGACGACGCCCTGAACCGAAGTGTCAGGCCGGTGAGTAAAACCCGATCCGTGGGCGCGCCGCCAAAAATGCTCAATCCGGTCAGCCGGTTCCCCCTCCAGATAACGGGCGAACATATCCTCGGCCATTTTGACTACGGTTTTGGGCGCAAAGCTGGCCGAATATATCTCGCCAATCCCGGTAATGCCGCAGCTGGTACGAAGGCGGACAAAAATGAAATACCGCCCTCCAAAGCCCGGCGGCGGCGTTCCGACGATAAATGTCTCCAGCGATTCAAGGCGCATATTTAATCCCCAGATTGGGCAAATAGTAGGCAAGCTAGAACAGCATTTTTGGCGTGTTGCCATACCAGCCTCGCTGTGCAGCTTCACCATAATATCATTCAGTTCTTGCAGGCAAACATGAATTGGAACGATCTTTGACCTTCACGTTTTACACGATGCCAACACTTTCAAATGACAGGAGGATTACGCCCATGTTTCAAACTATGTTGGGATTTGCCCGTCGGCACATCATTCTATTTGGAGTGGCAAAATTCAGTGTCGGGGTGTTTGTCGGGTTTGTTCTCGGTATTTATTTTTTGCCCGTTCTGATCGCCCAAGACGGGCTTGATCAGGCTACTTTGGCGGAGTTGCAGTCCAAAGTTCAGCGTAGCGGTGAATTTCGCCGTGATCTTGCCGGCTCGGACAGTTTTCACTGGGGTGAGGGACGGGTGATGATAAATGACCGGCGGGTTTGGCTGGATGGTAAAGTCTCTCCGGGGCCAGATTACCGATTGTACCTGACGCCGCAATTTGTCGATGATGAGGCTGGCTTTCTTGCAATAAAGAACAGCTCGCGCCAGATAGGGCCGATCAGGGCTTTTAGCAATTTCAGTCTTATGCTTCCCGA
>JAACDV010000005.1 GCA_009936825.1 Bacteroidota bacterium
CACGCCATGGATGGGGCGGCGGCCAACCCTTGTTGATTCGCTGCCAATGATTGGTTCCGCGCCCCGCCATGATGGGCTGTGGTTCAATTTCGGGCATCATCATATCGGCTTATCGATGGCACCCGGATCTGCATTGCTATTGGCAGCCTTGATCAAAAAGACGCCGCCGCCGATCGACTCGAAACCCTTTCGAGTGTCTCGATTTTCGATTTGAGCATATAATTAGATGCCAACGGTTTCTGTTTTTCGGGCTCTGGCGGTAGGGTCGCTATTTAAACTAGGTGATTCTGATCGTAATTAGAACCAATTGGTTTTTGCTGCAGCAGTTCCCTGTTATTGCGCTGTGGTCGCCAAATTGTCTTTTAGGACTGAACATGCCGTGCTAGCAATAACGATTAGATGGTCATAACGGATAGGGAAAAGCTTTATGACATCAGCTTTGCAGATGGTGCAAATGATCCGCGATGGCGAGACAACTTCGGTTGCGCTTGTCACTGCGGCGTTTGACCGAATTGCCAAAAACGATGATGCGTTAAAAGCTTGGATATGGCTTGATCGTGATGGGGCGCTGGCACAGGCGCGGGCAATGGATCAATTGCGGCAATCAGGCCGGGCGCTCGGCGCGCTTCATGGGGTGCCGATTGGTCTGAAAGACATTATCGATACTGCCGATATGCCAACTGAATCTGGCAGTGTTGCGCTTGCCGGTCGCCAGCCTGAATTTGATGCGGTGCTGGTGTCGCGCCTTAGAGAGGCAGGGGCAGTTATTATCGGAAAAACCGCAACAACGCCTTTTGCCTTTATGGATCCGGCGGCAACTCGTAACCCGCACAATCTGGAATACAGCCCGGGCGGGTCATCGGCAGGATCGGCTGCAGCGGTGGCAGCAGGTCATATACCGGTTGCCATCGGCACGCAAACTAACGGTTCGGTTATCCGGCCAGCCTCTTTTTGTGGTGTTTATGGCTTTAAGCCATCGGCAGGCATGATCCCACGTACCGGTGTTTTACGCACCTCTGAAACGCTTGACCAGGTGGGTGTTTTTGCCCGCTATTATGAAGATGTTGCACTTGTTGGTGATGTGATTTCCGAATTTGATCCGGCTGATCCAGGTTCTTTTTGTCGCCCGCGTCCAAAATTGCTGAACGGTGTTTACAGCGAGCCGCCAGTCAGGCCAAATTTGGTTTGGTTCGAAATGCCCTATTTTGACACATTGTCCGATGATAGCCGCGACGGAATGATGGCGGTTCTTGATACGCTTGGCGGTCAAGTTCAACGGCTTGACGCTGGTAGCTCATTCACTGGCCTTGTCGAGTCGCAGAATATTATCCATTATCATGAGATCGCGCGGAACCTTGCCGAGATTTGTGAGAATCACAACGACACGCTAAGCCCACAAGTGGCCAAGCTGTTGGCGCATGGGGCAACGATCAGTGATGAGGCCTATCAAGAGGCGATCGAGCTTCGGAATGAGGCGGTTTCCTATTTTACCTCACTCTTTAATGAATTTGACGCAATTATCACACCATCCGCCTCGGGTGAAGCGCCGCTATTCAGTGCGGGCAGCACGGGCAATCCGATTTTTTCTACTGTTTGGACATTGTGTGGGCTGCCTTGTTTGAACATACCGGTTCTCATGTCAGAAAATGAAATGCCAATCGGCGTACAGCTTGTTGGTGGCCCGGAAGAGGATGACAGACTATTGCGGACAGGAAGCTGGATGCTTGCGACATTGAACGCAGCCGAAGCCGACGCAGCAGAGTTGGATAAAACCAACGGAACAAAGCTATGATTAGTAAACGTACCAAAATGATCACAGCTGCCATTGGCGGGTTATGACAATATATTCATGCTGCCGCATATTGGCAGTTCAACCGGCGCCACCCGCGATGCGATGGGATTTCGGGCACTTGATAATCTCGATGCGTTTTTTGCCGGAAAACAGCCGCGAGACCTGTTATTGGCTGCGGCCTATTGCCGGCTAAAAAGTCCTATCCATTGGATCATCTTTTACCTAACCATGATTTGCTTTTGGTGGGCATAAATTCGGCTGGCATTTTGGCTGTCTTCGTTTTAAGGTTTTGCAGTCTTTGCCGGTTTGCGCGTTTGTTTTGGCGATTACGCGTTAATTTAATGCCATTTCTTCTTTTTTGGTCTCTAGACGCAGAGCCAGCTTATCATCCTAGTTTGAGGAGTTATTCCGATGCAGTTGCGTTCAAGCCCTTCATCACCGTTCGGCCGTAAAGTCAAAATGGCAACCTATATCCTTGGCTTTGATGATCAGGTGAAACCGGTTCTAACCGATACGCTTGACCCCAATGACAGCATTTGTGAGGTCAATCCGCTTGGCAAGATTCCCGCGCTGGAAGATGATGGCACCACCTATTACGACAGCCGTGTGATTATGGAATATCTTGATGCCAAGGCGGGTGGCGGCAAAATCATTCC
>JAACDV010000048.1 GCA_009936825.1 Bacteroidota bacterium
CGGGCCTAGCATATAATATTCATCGCGGATGAATCCGGCGAGTTGCAGCGCTAGTTCCGGCGCATCTTCGCGGATATACATGAACACTCCGAATTCAGGCAGGCTGGGCAGACCGGCATGGGACGGCACTTCGTGCCAGTCATGTTTGCGAATATTCGCCATAGTCGCCTGAACCGCCAGCCCGGCGCTGACAAAGGTTGATAAATCACGCCAATCATCCGCGTCATACGGGCGTTGCCAGGTGATGCCGACGCTATCCAGAGCGTGTACGGCATAGGGCATGAAAATACACCCCAGATGGTAGGCAAGCGGCAGCGGACGCTTTGCATAAATCTGGCTATCGGCACCGGTGAACCAGCGCATGGGTGCTTTGTACAGACATTCGCCGGTGGCCTCGTCCAGTGCCTCTGTTGTCAGGATAACATCAAGCGTTTTTTCATTAAGCTGCACTTTCAGCTTGCGCGTGCCGGTGGTTGCCAGATGGATGCTGGCCATCGGATAGGCAGTTCCGAAATCGCGCATTATCGTCGGGATCAATGCGCCAATCAGATCTTCGGGAACGCCAAGCGATACCTGACCCTGAAAATCCTCATGCGTCATTCGCTACCACGCTTCGTCATTCAACTTTATGATACGCCGGCCATAACTCAGCAACTGCTCACCCTCTCGCGTCAGGCAGATGCCGCGTCCTCTTCGCTCGATCAACGGATGATCAAAGACCGCCTCCAGACGTTTCACCTGCATAGATACCGCCGACTGCGTGAGGTTCAGCTTGTCGGCCGCGCGCGTTATCCCGCCAAGCTCAGCAATCGTAACGAAGGAGCGAAGTACGGAAATGTCGAGGTTTCGAATTGTATTGCAGGGCATCACAACTCCTTATGCAGTTGATCACAATTGATCGTTGGTCATTTTGACGCGCTTTAACCATATTTGCGAATAAGCGTTGCGTATCAGTTTCATCAATTAGTGAAATGGAAAGGATCACGAAATGTTATGGGTAAATAAACCTAAGCTTTCAGTCGTCTTGGCAACATCGCTTTTGGCGCTGGTTTCAGAATTTGCGCGCCTTTGGGGCAGGGTGCAGTTTACGGTACAAATCTGCGTTTATTGGGGCGTTCGTCCGTATTTTATGCTGGCTAGGTGGCGCGATGCCGTAAAGCTTTATTACAGTCGCCGCGCGCTGGCCGATCTTGATGAACGTCTTCTGGACGATATCGGGGTTGATCCTGCAGCCGTCAAAGCCGAGCTTTCCAAACCGTTCATCGGCAGCCCGTCGGGATGGGCTGATGACAGGTTGCGGGATGTCGTCAATAACCAGCCGCGCTACGACGGCGCGGCGCATGCAGATCAATTTTATCAGGGACGCCGCAAGGTAATCCGCCACCGCTTTAGAAGCTAGTCCGGCGTCTATCCGCGCATCTGACCAGCAGCGTAAAGCGCGATGGCGGCGGCGATTGATACATTCAAGCTTTCACTTTTGGGATCGATGTCGATGCGAACCAGCCGGTCACAATGCTGGCGTGTCAGGTGGCGCAGGCCGGTGCCCTCAGCGCCAAGCACCAGCGCCAATCTTTCCACATTGCCCAGCTCTTCAACCGCCGCATCGCCTTCACCGGCAAGACCGACGACGGTGATATCTGCCTGCTGAAGCGTCTCAATAGCGCGCGCTAGATTAACAACTTTTATCATGGGAATGCTCTCCAACGCTCCGGCGGCGGCGCGCGCCAGCACCCCGGTTTCATCGGGTGCATTCCGGTGCGTTGTGATGATGGCGCTGGCACCCAACGCCAACGCAGTTCGCATAATCGCTCCGACGTTCCGGGGGTCAGACAGTTGGTCCAGCAACAGCAGCCGTAATCTTGGCCTTGGTAATGCTGAATCTCCAGCCTCCTCATCATCAGTATTGGTTGGAAATCCGGCTAGGAAATCTGCCAGATCGGGTGATTCCAGCGGCCAGACAGCGGCAACCATTCCCTGATGGATGGCTTTCCCCTGCTCGGGTTTTTGACTATCACCGGCGGGTCTAATTGCATCAAGGCGTGCGCGGTCTGTTGGGTGCGGCGGCGGCAGGTCGCGCTGACGCTGCCCCGGAAGGGCGGCAATCGCTTCACTTATCTGCTTTGCAGCATCGCTACTGACATATAACGCAGCAATTCGCCGCTCAGGATTAGCAAGCGCTGCCAGAACGGCATGACGGCCCCATAAAAACAGTCCCCCTTGCGGTGGTTTCGGCCCGGCGGCTCGCGGTGCATGCGAGGTCGTTTTTTGAGCAGAATTTACACTTCTGGGGGTCTGAGTACGTTTTTTACCTGTTCTTGATCGCATTTGGTGACTTCTTTGTTGACAAACCGGTCATGCTTTCCTAATCGCATGGCGGTCCTCTGTTACCGGTCTAGTCTTTTAGCAGACTTTTCAGGAAACAAGTAAAGAGGCTAGGTTCCTCTGGTAAATGGTGAGGTGGCCGAGTGGTTAAAGGCAGCAGACTGTAAATCTGCCCGCGTAGCGTACGTAGGTTCGAATCCTACCCTCACCACCAGACCAGAAGGTGCCGCAAAAAAAGAGGAAGTCGGCTTTTGAAGAGTAAAGCGACTTTTGAAGAGTAGGGAAGACAACAAATTAGAAAAGCGGCGGGGCGTCGCTTTCATTCCGGGCCCGGCTCGGGTTTTTTCAAAGTGCAACCTAACCGGCGCCGCAACAAGCGGGCTGGCAGACATGAAAAGGACGGGCTGGCATGTCCAAGGAAAAGTTTGATCGTTCGAAGCCGCATGTAAACATTGGTACAATTGGCCATGTTGATCACGGCAAGACAACCCTGACGGCGGCGATTACGAAGGTAATGGCCATTGCAGGTGGGGCAGAGTTTCAGGCTTATGATCAGATTGACAAGGCGCCTGAAGAGCGCGCGCGTGGTATCACGATTTCCACAGCGCATGTTGAGTATGAGACAGCAGCGCGGCATTACGCCCACGTTGATTGCCCTGGCCACGC
>JAACDV010000266.1 GCA_009936825.1 Bacteroidota bacterium
ATCACCCCGCCGCTGTGGATTGGTATAACTCTGGGCCTTTCGGCGGCGATATGTCAGGCTGTCGGCGTGTTACTTGTGCGGCCAGTCATGGCGGTTGGCATGGATCCTGTTGTGGTTGGGTTGGCGCGCGTTTTTGTCGCAGCTTTGGTTTTCTGGGCAACATTTCCTTTCGACCGGCGCCAGCGCGGCAAACCGCTATTTGTGCGCGGGAAGACCCTGGTTTTTGTTGTAATGAACGGGCTTTTTGGGCTTGGCGTGGGGACCGCGATGCTACTTCAGGCCTTGGAAATAGGCACTGTTGCCAAGGTTACTATTCTTTCCTCGACAACGCCGGTGTTGATGCTTCCTTTTATCTGGATTCGAACTGGCAAGATTCCTGCATTAGGGGCATGGGTTGGCGCATCCCTAGTGGTTTTATGTACGGTTTTGCTGGTCTATTAAGGGCTCACGGATCATTTTATGGCGCAGCGGTCTTGCTAAAAATAATTACCTGTGGCACCCGAAAAGAACGAAGTTTAAGCTAGGAATCGTGACAACTTAACAAGAGCATTGGCGCAGGAATTTTGTGACATGGTAAAGAGACGGCTATTTTTGGCTCTTGCCCTTTTGGGAGTATTCGCTGTGGCCGCGTGTGATACCACCGGCACAGGTATGAATCAAAACAAACAATCACAGGCTGATAAGCCTGCAAAGGCGCTAGATGAAGCAGAGTTACCGTTGGAATTGCCAGCTGACTCCGAAATGTCTGATGCTAGCGCCCCGCAGGATGAAATACCGTTTCTCACCTACCAGTGGGATACTGGCTTTTCGTCATTTCTGTCTGCGCCCATCGAAGTGCGTCGCCAAGCCAAAGATGATTGCGTTGCCGATGGGTTTGAGATTGCTGTTGTTAAAACGATTGCTTTAGATGGTCAGATCGCCACCGCGACTTATATCTGCCGCGGTGATGCCGAATAGCAGTGGTGGATATCATCATTCTTTCGCTGATTTGAATCCCGGTAGATTTTACGCCCCGATATTTTACGTTCTTTGAGACAGTCTGCGGGTGATTATTCTGTTCTGATCCGTTAGCATGCGAGCGCAAAGAATAAGGAGCGATTGCATGCAACAGCGCCAGCTTGGTAAAAACGGTACAAAAATTTCGGCAATTGGCATCGGGGCGATGTCTTTTTGCAATTTTTACGGGAAAACGAATGAGGCATCATCGCACGCGGTGTTGTCGGCGGCGCTGGATGAGGGTGTAACACATCTTGATGTTGCCAATGTCTATGGTCCCTATATCGCCGAAGAGGCGATCGGTAGTTTTTTAGCGCGGCAGGGAACGCAGAAAGACAGCCTTTTCAGTATCGCGACAAAGGCTGGTATTGCGCGTGATCCTGACACCGGAAAGCGGTTTTACGATAACAGTGCCGGTTATCTCGAAGCCCAGCTTGACGCTAGTCTAGCGCGGTTGGGTGTCGACCATATTGACCTGTTTTATATCCATCGCCGTGATGCCGAAACACCGATCGAAGACGTTACTGAATCGCTGTCCGGGCTTATCAAAAAGGGTAAAATCGCCAGCTTTGGCTTTTCTGAAATTGCCCCATCATCGCTTCGTCGTGCGAATGCAGTGCATCATGTTGCCGCCGTGCAGTCAGAATATTCGCTTGCGACACGCGCTCCCGAACTTGGTCTGGTTCAGGCAACTGCTGAACTTGGTACGGCGTTTGTTGCGTTCTCACCCGTTGCAAGATCGCTGCTGACCGATAAGCCGCATTCACCCGTCACAGTACAGAGTTTACCTTTTTTGCAGCAGAACCCAAGATTTATGGAACCAAATCTGTCTGCCAATATTGCCGCTACTGAGGGTTTTCGCGCGCTTGCTGCTGATCTTGGAATTAGTGCTGCCGGTCTGTCTATTGCTTGGTTATTGGCCAAGCAGGACAATATTATTCCGATTCCTGGGACGCGTTCACCGGATCATCTTCGTGAACATTGCGCCGGCGCAAGGTTCAAGCTTGACCAAGCGATCCTTGACAAAATCGACCAGGTACTGCCTGTTGGATGGGCGCATGGTGACAGATATTCTG
>JAACDV010000267.1 GCA_009936825.1 Bacteroidota bacterium
GATATCGGCGGTGATATCGGCGCTTTTCCCAGCACTTGACCCGATATTGATTGTCGCTGTTATCGCAATCTTCCTGATTTCTGGAATCGTCAAAGGCTTTCTTGGTATTGGTCTACCCGCTGCCGGCATGGCACTTTTGACGTTGATCATGTCACCAACCGAGGCCATTTCCCTTTTATGGCTGCCGATTATTTTTACCAATATGCTGCAATTTGGCCGCGCCGCCGATAAGCTGGATATCGCCAAAAGCTATATCTGGTTTGCCATCACCATTGCCATCAGCATTTTTGTAACATCTTTGTTTATCACCAGCTATCCGACCACGCTGCTGACCATTGCTATTGGTCTGGCGATGGTGATTTTTTCCATCAACCTTCTGTTTGGATTGACGATTAAGGTTGGGGTGGGGCGGCGCTGGCAGATTGGATTTGGCTTTGCCGCCGGGATTCTTGGCGGGTTGAGTTCCATCTGGTCACCCCCTGTCGCGATGTACCTAATTGCCCGCAATACGCCAAAAGACCGGTTCATCGGCGCAACCGGATTTCTGTTTCTTTCGGGCTGTGTACCGCTAGGTGCCGGATTGGTTATGTCGGGGTTAATCACTGGTGACGTGATCATCAAGTCGCTGGTCGGGCTGGTTACCGTGCTGATTGGATTCAGGATCGGCGAGATTTTGCGCCACCGCATTTCGCAGGAAAAATTCCGCCGCTTTATCCTGATTGCGTTTCTGATCATGGGCGCCAGATTGATTGTGAACGGCCTACTGTAGCGCCCCCGAATTTTCGCCCTAGAAGGGAAAATCCGCGATCACGCCATCGTGGATACTGCCGTCGGGAGTGTGAACAAAAACTTCGGTGCCCGTCTGCCAATGGGGTTTTGCGATCATCGACATTCCAACATTGGCTTTTAGGCGCGGCGAATATATGCCCGATGTGATCGCCCCGATCATGGTGTTATCCTTGACCGCGTCCTTTTTCATCGTGATGGGGAAAGGCGCGCCGCAGGGTGGTGCTTTGTTGTCGCCAAACTTTACGCCGCGCAGCATCATTGTGACACCACTCGCCGCAATCTGAGCCAGTGCCGCCTTGCCGATATAGTCAATCTCATCCCCGAAATAACATAATCCCTCAAACCCGCATTCAATCGGGTTGTTTGCACGGGTGAATTCATTGCCATAAGACATCAGGCCGCCCTCAATCCGCTCAATCAGATTAGGACAACCGGGGGTAATATTGTGGGCCTGGCCCGCCTCCCAAATCAAATCCCACAGATCAGGCCCAAGATGCCCGCCTTCAAGATAAATCTCAAAACCGCCCTGCTTGCTATAGCCCGATTTCGCGATTAGCTGGCGCGTTCCAAACAGATCAAAAAACGCGTAATCAAAATATCCAAGATCACGAATCCCATCACCGAAAACCTCTGT
The DNA here is from genome assembly GCA_009936825.1 of Bacteroidota bacterium. The sequence goes on from JAACDV010000267.1 coordinate 1,424, forward strand.
CATGAGCGCTTCAGCTTTTGGCCCCTGAACAGCAAGAGGCGATACATCAGGCTCGTCAATCTGGACTTTTAGGCCAAAGCCAATCGCCAGCCCTTTGGCCCAGAGCAAAACATCGGAATCAGCAATCGACAGCCAGAATTTATCCTCGGCCAGCTTGATCAGCACCGGGTCATTCAGCATGCCGGCATTCTCGTCAATCAGCGGCACGTAAAGGCATTTCCCCAGTTTAGCGCCGCGAAGGTCACGCGGGGTCATCAACTGCACCAGCCGTGCGGCATCGGGGCCGGTGATTTGAACCTGCCGCTGCACCGAGACATCCCACACCTGAACATGTTCGCGAAGATGCCAGTAATCCTCTTCAACACTGGACGCAAAGGCCTTTGGTAACAGCATGTGATTAACCACGCTAAACCCGCGAACGCCGCATTGCTCAACCTTGCCGGTAAAGGGCGTTCGGCGAATGCGGCGCGACATATTCAAACCGGATTGCGACATGGGTTTTCTCTCTTCTTTGCGCGCAGACAAACCACGATATAGACCTAGCTGGACCACCAGCAGGAATAGCTGTTTGGTGACATAATTACAGGAATATGATAGCGCGCTTCCGGGTTGGGCATGGTGAACCGAATGACAATTTCGCGCAGAATCGTCATTCCAGTCACGGGTACATTACGCCCGGCAAAATAGGCACCGCTGGCAATTACCATCTCATACTGGGTGTCGGCAGTTTTATTATCGGGAACAACGTCTTCGGCAAACCGGCCAGCATCATCACTGGCGCTTGCGAAGATGGGTGTGCGCGTGCCGTCAGCGGCAATTGCCACCAACGTAACGCCAACTTTTGCTGCGTGTGTACCGTCAACGCCGTTCAGAAAATGCGATGAAAGAACCGCCATGATATGTCCTCTGTTAGGGGGTGCCCTACTCTATTGGTGCCCTA
>JAACDV010000268.1 GCA_009936825.1 Bacteroidota bacterium
CTGACAAGAAAGACAACACCCCGCGGGTAATCGATCTTGTCTCGCCAATGGGTAAGGGTCAGCGTGGTTTGATTGTTGCACCGCCGCGTACCGGTAAGACAATGATGTTGCAAAGTATTGCGCATGCTATCTCGGAAAATCATCCAGAAGTATATCTGATCGTTCTCCTAATTGACGAGCGCCCCGAAGAGGTGACCGATATGCAACGCTCAGTTCGAGGTGAGGTAATTTCGTCAACTTTTGATGAGCCTGCATCAAGACATGTGCAAGTTACTGAAATGGTTATAGAAAAAGCAAAAAGACTGGTTGAGCATAAGCGCGATGTGGTGATTTTGCTGGATTCAATTACACGTTTAGCGCGCGCTTATAATACCGTGGTGCCATCATCAGGTAAGGTTCTGACAGGCGGAGTTGATGCGAATGCGCTGCAACGGCCAAAGCGCTTCTTTGGCGCAGCAAGGAACATCGAAGAGGGGGGATCATTAACGATCATTGCAACCGCACTGATCGAAACCGGATCCCGCATGGATGAGGTTATCTTTGAGGAATTCAAAGGTACGGGTAACAGCGAGGTTATTCTGGACCGTAAGCTATCTGATAAGCGCACTTTCCCAGCGATTGATATCACCCGCTCGGGAACGCGCAAGGAGGAGCTTCTTGTCGATAAGGGCACCCTTGCCAAAATGTGGGTGCTGCGCCGGATTTTGATGCAAATGGGCCCCGTAGATGCGATGGAATTCCTGACCGATAAGCTGAAACATTCAAAGTCGAATGATGATTTCTTTGAGCAGATGAATAGCTAAGCTAGGTTTGTGCGGGTTAGCTAAAGTGTCTTTCTAAATCTATCAGTACTTGTTTGCGGTTTAGATTTTCTGGATGTTTCGGATCAAGCGTACTCCCGCCGCCATAATTCCCCAGCGACCCGCCCGCCCGCACAACGCGGTGACAGGGGTAGATAATCGGAATGGGGTTGGTTGAACAGGCACTACCAGCGGCACGCGGCGCTTTGGGCTTACCAGCGGCGGCGGCAAATTCTGCATAAGTAATCGTGCTGCCGTAAGGGATTTTTGCCATTACATTCAGCCATGTCGTCGCGGTTTGGGACATGTTTTCTGCTTTGATCGGTACTGAAAAAGTTTGGCGCGATCCGTTAAGATATTCGGACAGTTGAGAAATTGTTTCACGTGAAACATCATCGGGCCGGTCGGATTCATCAAAAATATTCTGATCCCAGTCAAGCCGGATAAGGTGCGTGCCATCGCTGACCGCACGCATAAAGCCCATCCGGGTATGTAGTGTTATGTGATAGGTCTCACTCATTTGAACGCTCCCATTATTTTGAAATACTCATCAAAGGTCAGGTGGTTGCCAAGCCGGTTATCTTATGCGATTTCTTGCGCTGGTCTTGAACATGTTAAACTAATGCCGCCAGATCTTCTGCTACCAATGCTGAGGGTACTGGGGGTAATAAAGGTTTAAAAGAGGATTATGAGCCGTTCGGGTGACACTATTTTTGCACTGGCAACGCCTCCCGGGCGCTCGGCTATTGCGGTCTTGCGCATTAGCGGTCCCGCTGCGCATGAGGCACCTGCACTGTTCGGAGCTAAATGTCCACCGCCAGGGCATTATGCACTGGCGCGCCTTTATAATGGTGATGCGACGCCGATTGATGAGGTGCTGCTGCTGGCTATGCGCGGGCCGAATTCTAGTACCGGTGAGGATGTTTTGGAAATTCATTGCCATGGGTCGGTCGCGGTAACATCGTATCTTCTGGAACATCTATCTAAAGCAATGGGCTTTGTTCCAGCGGGACCGGGTGATTTCACCCACCAGATGTTTGCCAATGACAAGATTGATCTATTGGGTGTTGAAGGCTTGGCAGATCTGATTGATTCCGAGACAGATCTTCAGCGCAGCCAAGCGTGGCGTCAGATGTCAGGTGCGCTCTATCGTCCGGTAATCGAATGGCGCGAGGGGCTTATCCGGCTTGGCGCTCATCTGGAGGCGTTAATTGATTTTGCCGAGGAGGATTTGCCCGAAGAGGTGGAAAAATCGCTGCGAGCTGACGCCGACGCCTTAAAAAAGGCTATGGAGGTGGTGCTGGATGATGGCGGGTTCGGTGAGCGGGTGCGCAGTGGTATAACGCTTGCGCTTCTGGGGCCGGTGAATGCCGGTAAGTCAACGCTTCTCAACCATCTGGCGGGCCGCGATGCGGCAATCGTTTCAGCGCAGGCAGGAACTACGCGTGATATCGTCAGTGTTCGGATTGATCTTGACGGTATTGCGGTGACCTTGCTGGACACTGCTGGGGTTCGCGATACCGAAAATGATATTGAGGCAGAAGGGGTGCGGCGTGCACTGGCGGCCGCTAAAAATGCCGATGGGGCGTTGATTGTCGTCGATGCCTCATTAGCTGGATGGCGCGATGAGGCGGATGACCTTACAGCGCTTTGCGGCGGGCCGTATCGCTTGATTCTGAATAAGGCGGATAAGGGGGTCCACCCGGAAGCCAGCATTAGACCGGATGCCAGCATCAAAGATGAGCCCAGCATTGACGGAAGTGACGAGGCGCGCCAGAGGCAGGCTGGAATCAACGTCTCACTACTAGACGCGCCTGATAACACTCTGGCTTCCGATAACGAGCCAATTATAAATGCACTTCGTGAGCTGGTTATTCCGGCGAATAATGCCGGCGGTGCAAGTATCATTACCCGCCAGCGTCATCGTCATGCGATTGAGGAAACGGTGGCAGCCTTAACCGCGGCGATGGCGCATGATTTTGCAACTGCGCCTGAAATGGCGGCCGAAGATTTGCGCCGTGCGGCAGATGCCCTTGGTCGAATTACCGGTATTATTGATGTCGAAGAATTGTTAGGGAATATTTTTTCCAGCTTTTGCATTGGAAAATAACCTAGAATAAGCGCATAAATCGTCCGGGTTCGAAGTTATCGGTATCCGGTTTGGTAAAGGTTGCTGGTAGGCATTGAGAAAAATCTCGGGAAAAACGCGTGAACTATGATGTGATCATTGTCGGAGGAGGACACGCGGGGTGTGAGGCCGCCGCTGCCGCCGCGCGCATGGGTGCGCGGGCGGCGCTGGTGACGATGCGCGCGGATCGGATTGGTGAGATGTCATGCAATCCGGCGATTGGCGGACTGGGCAAAGGCCATCTTGTTCGCGAGATTGACGCGCTGGACGGTATCATGGCGCGGGCGATTGACGCGTCCGGCATTCAATTCCGTATGTTGAATAAATCGCGCGGGCCGGCGGTACATGGACCGCGAGCTCAGGCCGATCGCCGGCTTTATCGCACCGCCATGCAGACATTCATCAGGGATGCCGGGGTTGATGTGATCGAAGCAGCGGTTGGTGATTTAATCGTTGACGCTGGTGAGTGCCGCGGTGTTATCGGTGAGGATGGCACTCCCTACCGCGCTGCCGCGGTTGTATTAACGACGGGAACTTTTCTTGGTGGATTGATTCATCTTGGTGATGAAATCACGCCGGCGGGACGTGTTGGTGAGGCGCCCTCGAATTTTCTGGCCGAGCGTTTGCACAAGCTCGGGCTTCCCGTTGGGCGCCTTAAAACCGGAACTCCGCCGCGAATTGATGGGCGCAGCATTGACTGGCAGAGTCTGGATATGCAGCCTGCTGATGATCCGCCGGTACCTTTTTCAACGCTGACAAACCGAATTACGGTGCCGCAAATCGAATGCGGCATTACCCGCACAACCGCCAAAACACATGCGATCATCGCCGAGTCCATCCATTTATCGGCGGTTTATAGTGGCCAGATTGCAGGCCAAGGGCCGCGTTATTGTCCGTCGATTGAGGATAAAATCAAACGGTTTGCCGATAAGACCTCGCATCAGATTTTTCTGGAGCCGGAAGGGCTTGATGATGACACGGTGTATCCAAACGGTATTTCGACCAGCTTGCCGCGTCATGTTCAAGATGCTTTGGTTGCCAGTATTCCGGGGCTGGAAAAGGCTAAAATTCTACAATATGGATATGCCATCGAATATGATTTTATCGATCCGCGCGCCCTTTTGCGTACCTTAGAGCTAAAAGCCATGTCGGGGTTGTTTCTGGCGGGTCAGATTAATGGCACCACCGGTTATGAAGAGGCGGCGGCGCAGGGGTTGATCGCAGGCATCAATGCCGCCCTAAAGGCTGGCTCGGAGCAAAGTAAGACGGGTCAGACTGATGGGGAGCGCGCCCGGGAATTCAATCTTGACCGTGCCGATGCCTATATTGGCGTGATGATTGATGATCTGATCACCCGCGGCGCCCCAGAGCCGTACCGGATGTTTACCTCGCGCGCGGAATACCGGCTATTGCTGCGTGCAGACAATGCTGATCAACGCCTGACCGATTATGGTATGGCCATTGGATGCGTTAGCACAGCACGTCAAACCGCTTGGTGTGAGAAAAAATCAGCCCTCAAAGCTGCTAGAGCGCTTGTTGACGGCGCGTTGGCTCGTCCTGGTGCTTTGATAGCCAAAGGTCTTCCAGCGCCGCGTGATGGCGCGCGCCGCTCAGCCGCCGATCTTTTGGCGCTCGAAGGGATAAATTTGCCATCTTTGGTAACCCTATGGCCGGAATTGGCGCAAATTCCCGCAGGCATCGCTACCCAGATTGAAGCTGATTGCCGTTATGCCGGATATATTGATCGCCAGCAGGCTGATATTGACGCTCTGCGCCGTGATGAGGCGGTGCGTATTCCAGCGGATTTTGATTATGCAGCGGTGGGCGGCTTGTCTGCCGAAGCGCGCGATGTGATGTCCCGGCTGCGCCCGCAAACCGTCGGGCAGGTGAACAGGTTGCCCGGACTGACGCCGGCAGCAGCCTTGGCAGTGTTGCGGCATTTAAAACGTGATCAGCGCGACCTTGCGGTACCGCATGCCAGCGCGCCACGAACCTAGCTCAAGGCCGCGGTTTTCATGATTCATGATCTGACAGATTTCGCGTCCCGGCTTAATGTTTCACGTGAAACATTAAACAAGCTTCAGACCTATGTTGATCTGGTTGAAAATTGGCAGCGAAAGGTTAATTTGATCTCAAATAAAACGCTGCTTGATATCTGGCCGCGGCATATCTGGGATTCAGCCCAACTGGCCGGGTTTATTGATGACGATGTAGATTGCATCCTGGATGTTGGCAGCGGCGCTGGATTTCCGGGATTGGTCCTAGCGATGATGTGTGACGCAGAAGTTCATCTTGTTGAATCGGATCAGAAAAAATCCATTTTCCTGCAAACGGTTATTCGCGAATGTCAGCTGCGCGCGGTTGTCCATAATGCGCGTATTGAAAAGCTGCAGACCCTTAACGCAGATATAATAACGGCACGCGCGCTTGCCCCTGTTGATCGGTTGCTTGTTTTATTGGAAAAACAGCTTGATAAGGGTAGCCGCTGTCTTTTCCTGAAGGGTGAAAACGTTAAGGCCGAGCTTGCGTGTCTTGACGGGCGGGAGGATATTTCTGTCAAACTTCATCCAAGTCTTACTAACCCAGATGCTTTTGTGTTAGACCTAACACCATAAATTTGAACCAGAGTGCGTCATCTCATGACAATTCACCAGCGGATCATTGCTGTTGCCAACCAGAAGGGCGGAGTTGGCAAAACAACCACGTCGATCAACCTTGCAACTGCTTTGGCTGCTTGCGGGCGGTCGGTTTTGTTGATTGATTTTGACCCGCAGGGTAATGCCAGCACCGGCCTTGGCATCGATCAGCGGGACCATAACAGCTATCGCCTTTTATCAGGTGAAAGCGAAGCAAACACCGCCATTCAAGCGACACAAGTGCCGCGGCTGGACATCATTCCAACAGTAGTTGATTTATCCGCCGCTGAGATTGAACTGTCCGATCTACCCAACCGAGAGTTTCGTCTTGCCGATGCAATATCAAAAATTAATAAACAATATCAATATATTATAATTGACTGCCCACCATCACTTGGTCTTTTGACGGTAAATGCCTTAACCGCAGCAACATCGGTGTTGGTGCCGTTGCAGTGTGAATTCTACGCCCTTGAAGGGCTGTCGCAGCTGATGCGGACGATTGATGCGGTACGGGGCGAGTTGAACCGTAATTTGGCGATCCAAGGAATTGTTTTGACGATGTATGATGGTCGTAACAATCTCTCAGCAATGGTTGCTAAGGATGTTCGTGGTCATTTTGGCGATCTTGTTTACACGACGGTGGTGCCACGCAATGTCCGCGTGTCTGAGGCACCGTCTTTTGGCCAGCCGGTGCTGATCTATGATCTGAAATGTCCGGGATCACAGGCTTATGCGGCACTGGCAGCTGAGCTGTTGCGCCAAGAAGCCCAAGCCGCTTAATTCTGCGAGCAAGGAGACACGATATAATGGCAAGTGCCAAAGACCAAACGGGTAAAAATAAACCAAAAACCTCTAATGTAGCGGCAAAAAAGTCGGCATCAAAAAATCCGACATCTCGAGGCGGGCAGCGTCACCGCGGCTTGGGACGTGGCCTGTCATCGCTTTTAGGGGATGCTGGGGTTGCTGCTGCCACATCAACACAGGCGGCACAAGCGGTGGCACTTCCAACCACCAAAACCGCGGATGATGGTGCGGTGGTGCTAACCGGTCTTAGCGAAATTCCCATTGAATGGATCAATTCGGGTCCTTGGCAGCCGCGCCGTAAATTCGATCAGACAGCGTTAAAGGAATTATCCGAATCGCTTCGCAGCAAGGGGTTGGTGCAGCCAATTTTGGTCCGACCTAGGGCAGAATCGAAGAATCGGTATGAGTTGATTGCCGGTGAGCGCCGCTGGCGCGCTGCGCAGATGGCACAGCTCCATAAAATTCCGGCAATTATTCGTGAATTCAGCGATGAAGAAGCCTATGAAGTTGCCCTGATTGAGAATATCCAACGCGCCGATCTGAGTGTCATCGAAGAGGCTGACGGCTATCGTCAACTGATTGATGCATTTGGGTATACTCAGGATGATCTATCTGAAATTATTGGTAAATCCAGAAGCCACATTGCTAATCTTCTGCGTCTTCTTTCGCTACCGTCAGAGATCACTGACATGGTTGTTGAAGGTGTTTTAACGATGGGCCAAGTCCGCCCCCTGATTGGTCATGAAAATAGCATTGAGTTGGCCCGCGATATCGCGCGGCGCGGGTTGAGCGCGCGTCAGGTTGAGGCGCTGGTGGCAAAATCACGCGGTGCAGGTAAATCTGGCAGCAAGAAACAAAAACCGGAGCAGAAATCAGCAAATACCCGGGCGACCGAGCAAATGATTGCGGATAGGCTGGGTCTGAAGGTTAACATCGACTGGGATGAGACGCGTGAGACGGGCCGAATGGTCCTCTATTTCACTGCGCTTGAGCAGTTTGAAGAAGTGTTGAGTAAGCTTGATTCAGCCTAGCAGGCGAAGCAAAAATCCTTAACGGCGGAGCGCACGGCCACGAAGGCAAACTCCAAGAAGGGTTTGCGCACAATGCGTTTCATCGTCCGGAACCCCAGTTTTTATTGCAAGTTCTGCGTCCTGAAGGCGGTTAACAGCATCAAGAAGTGTTTCTGATGACCAAAAACGAAGCTGGGCGATCAATCGGTCCTGAAGCTTAAAATGAACTGGCGGGCGAAGTGATTTTACCGCCTGCACCAAAGGGGTGCCGGATTTACTGGCTCGTGCTGCAGAAAGCAGTTGTTTGAAAAAGCCCTGACACCCCCTGATTAGCATGATGGCGTTATGATTTTCGGCCCATGCTTTGGCGATCGAGTGTTCCAGCTTGGCAATTTGTCCCTCGGCCGCCGCAATCGCGATATCGGTAATGGCAAGGCTCGCACTATCTCCCAGCGCATCGCGAACATCATCGTAGCTAAGCACCCCATCGGGACCGGCCAGCAAAGCCAGTTTTTCAAGCTCGCGGCGTGAGGCGGCACGGTCACTGCCACTCCGCCCAACAATAAAAGCCTTGGTATCGGCATCTATTTGGATCCGGTCCCGTGCCATGACTTCCGTCAATAATGCGGCAATATCACCCGCCGCATCGGGATAGCACCCGATTGAAGCCGCCTGATCAGCGGTATCAAATAATTTAACCAGCGCATGACGGGTCGTGGTATCA
>JAACDV010000049.1 GCA_009936825.1 Bacteroidota bacterium
ATAGGAAAATAGCTAACCCCCTTATGCTGGCGTTAGAAAGGGAGTGAGATCAATGAAAAAATTTGTCCTTATGCATATCGGCTTCGAAAAACCTACCGAGGAAATCATGGCGGCCTGGAATTCATGGTTTGAAAAGGCAGGCCCCCAGACCGTCGAAAATATCGGTTATTTCATGAAGGGAAAGGAAATTACCCATAGCGGGACAACCGATCTTTCACTAGGGCTCGACGCCATTACCGGCCTGACCGTCATCACCGCCGATAGTTTTGAGGATGCGTGCGCGCTGGCCGCGGAAAATCCGTTTATCTCGGCAATTCGGGTTTACGAAATACAGAGCTGAAGCTAGGCTGGAAATGGACAAGTAACCAACATGACATAAATTTAAGCGACGATGAGAGAACAATCCGATGGAAGAAAGTTTTTCAACCCGCAGGCTGTTATCCGGCGCCGAATTACGGGAACTTAATAGCAAGTCGGACCTTGCCGGAGCATTGCAACTTGGCAGCCATATCGGCGCAATTCTAGTTCTTGGCTATCTGCATTACCTTGCGATGGGAAGCTGGTGGGTATTGGCGACGGGGTTTGCGCTAGGCGTGGTGGTCAATTTTTTATACGCTAGCCAGCATGAACTGTCGCACTGGACGGTGTTTCGCACGCGCCGCCTGAACGAGATTTGTGGCCGTATAATTGGCTTTTTCATGCTGTTCCCACGCGACTATGATCAGGTTATGCATTATGCGCATCATCGCTGGACCCAAGATTGGGAGCGCGATGGCGAGCTAACGCGTGAGCCCTATACGCTGGCCAGCTATCTGATGTTTTTTATCGGTGTCAGCTATTGGAAAAACCGCGTTACCGGGATGATCCGCCGCGCCCGCGGGATTATCATTGAGCCCTATATCGGCAAGCCGCATGAGAAAAAAATCATCCGAGAATCACGCCTGCATCTTGTTGGGTATGCGGGCATTATCGCGGCCTCTATCTATTTTGAGAGTTGGGCCGCAGTGACCTTCTGGATTCTGCCGATGGTGCTGTGTAAGCCAGTTCACCAGTTGCCAAATACGATTGAACATCTTGGCCTGACGCACAGCTCGGATATTTTGATGAACACCCGGTCAACCCGCACCAATTCACTGATGCGCTGGCTATGCTGGCAAATGCCCTATCATACCGCGCATCACAGCTATCCATCTGTGCCCTTCTGGCAACTGGCCAAGCTGAATAACAAGATCGAAGACGTTGCCGGACCCGTTCACCGGATGGGCTGGATAGAATTTCAGATTACAGTTATTCGCTGCCTGATGCAAAAGGATGAAAGCCGGTGGCCAAGTGACGAAGTTTGGATCGTTCCTACCGATAATGGCCGCCATATAAAGCTTGAGGCGTAGACAGGAATGAGGCAAGCGCGCCAGCTGAAAACCTATACATCATTGTGGTCAATGATGCCGCATGACCAGACTGGCGTCATTTTAGGATATGACGCCATCGCTGAAAAAGTGGCCGAGGCCGGGTATGATGGGCTGGCAATTGACCTTGGCGCAGGCGACGTGGCGCAAGCGCATAAGGTTCGCCCGCATCTGGAGCGTAACAATCTGACCCCGCTGATTGTAGCCTTTCCGCAAACGATTGAATCGCTTCGTGAAACGTTGATCATGGCCAAAGATTTCGGCGCGCCTTTTGTTGATATTATCGGCCAGGTTATGCCGATCAGCGTTGACGGCATGATCCCGGTCGTCCGTAAATGGATCGACATGTCCGACGAAATTGGGATGCCGGTACAGTTTGAAACACACCGCAACTGCATCACCAATGACCTTTATGCCACCTTATGCTTGCTTGACGCGGTGCCGGAAATGCGGCTTTGCGCCGATCTTTCGCACTTTGTTGTAGACCGTGAATTCAAACTGCCGCTTGCCCCAAGAGATGCCGCGTTGATCCAGCGAATTATTGACCGGTCTGACAGTTTTCAAGGCCGCGTTGCCAGCCGCCAGCAGATTCAAGTCCAACTGGATTTTCCGCAACACTCCGCATGGGTTACACAATTCCGCAGGTGGTGGCGGGACGGTCTGAAGAGCTGGCGCCAACGCAATGAGAACGGTGACTGTATTTTCCTTTGTGAGCTTGGCCCGCCCGAATATGCGATGACCGATGCGACAGGCACCGAGATGTCCAACCGCTGGGAAGAAGCACTGCAAATCCGACGCTGGATTATCGACATGTGGAATGAGTTTGAGAGCGAAGATATTTAGGCGCCAAACCTTTCAAATCCAAGCACAGGTAAGTTTAAGGTTTAAGCGACAGGTTTAAGTGACATTGCCAAATCAAAATCTGCTTCGACCCTCTCAATCATCTCGGCATCAATTCCCGGTTGTGACGGCGCATCCAAAATGGCGCGGACACGTTCATTTGCCCGCTGCCAGATAGACGGCGTTCCGGCATCATGCCATTCGGAAATTGACCGCCGGTCAGCAATTTGCGGATAGAG
>JAACDV010000269.1 GCA_009936825.1 Bacteroidota bacterium
CAATCGGGGTCTTTTGACCAAGCGCAAAAGCGGCATCGGCCGACGCAACATGGCTTATCAATGGATTAAAGGCTGGTCGCTGTTTGGTCGCAAAAATACGCGCAACCGCTGCTGCATTGGTGGCGTCAGCACCAAGCCCATAAACCGTTTCGGTTGGAAAAGCGACAAGCTGTCCTGCCGCAAGAATCGTTACCGCCTTGGCAATGTTCTGATCGGAAATGGCAAGGCAGGCTGTCATGGTACGAAAAGGAGCCTTTGGTTTGCTGGTTTGGCAATGCGCGGCATCATTGCGCCGGATCACGGTGATTGCTATCAAGTGATACAACATGATTGATGGCTCGCCTAGTCGTCAGTTTCGCGCTAACTTATGTGGCGGAAAATAATCGCGTTAGAATTTCCACGATAAGGGCAAGATGTGTTATGTGCGGACGTTTTACCAGCACGGCCACAACAGACGAATTAATGCGCCGCTTTGGTGTTACGATTTTGGAAAACCTGCGCCCGCGCTGGAACATTGCGCCAAGTCAGAATAGTATGGTTCTTGTTCGCGATGGTCTTCATATTCAGGCCAAAACCGCCGCATGGGGGCTACCGCCGACAGGGCCAAACAAAAGTTTTCTGATCAATGCCCGCATGGAAACAGTGCGGGAAAAACCAACCTTTCGCGATGCTTTTTCACTGTCACGCTGCATTGTGGTGGCAAGCGGTTGGTATGAATGGTCAGCGCCAAAAACACCTTGGCATATTCAGCTATCTGATGGCGGCGTCATGGCGATGGCCGGATTATTATTTCAGCAGGGTTCGCAATCGCGCTTTGTGATTATGACCAGTGCCGCTGATGGCAAGCTGGCCGAAATTCACCATCGCCAGCCGCTTGTGCTTGCTGCCGGTACCGAAACGCAATGGCTTGGCGGCAATGCCGATCAGGCTGCAAAATATTGTGAAATTGCACCGGCTAGCTGGTTTAACTGGTATCGGGTTGCGCCTGATATTGGCAAGGCAGGGATAGATCATCCGGGGCTGGTGACGCCGCTTGAAGGTGATGCACTTTTGCCAGCAAAGCCGGATCAGGGCGATTTATTCGGTTAGATTTCGTCGATTGTTGCTTGGCGAACTAGAATGCCGTAAATATGCCAAAGCATCAGCGCGCCCGCGCCGCGATAGGGACGCCATGCCTCACCAAGCGTTTCCAGCATTTCACCATTTGGCCGTTCATCCAATGATTTCAGTCGTTTCATGCCTTCTTGCAAAGCAATGTCATTGGCTGGCCAAGCATCCATGTCGCCAAGCGCGAAAAGCCGGAAATTATCGGCCGTCCATGCGCCAATGCCGCGAATTTCAACAAGCCGTTTTTGAACATCCTCGCCGCTCATCTTGGCCAATGAAGCCAGATCAAGACGCCCTGACTGGATTTCATCTGCAATGCCAATCAAATATTCGGCTTTTCGTCGCGACAGGCCGAAAGGCATTAAATCATCGGGTTGCTTGCTGGCGATGATGGGGGCGCGACTTTGGTCTTGGTCGCGCATGCGGGTCCAGATTGCACTGGCGGCAGCGCGCGATATCTGTTGGCCGATTATGGATCGCGCCAAAGTTTCAAAACTGGCAGGAAGCGACCGGTCGGGTGGCGGGCCAAAACGAGACAGCGCAGCGGCTATATCGGCATCGATTGTGGCAAGCTTATCAAGCGCGCCACCTGAAGAGAAAAGTTTTTGCTGCATGATTGTCATAAGCAAAAACTATCAGGCTTCACCAACGCATGCCAGATTTCAATGAGTCGCCGCTGATCATAAATGGCAAGATTTGCACGGCGAAAAAGGATTGCGTTGACGATCATGTCCTGTGATAGGGTCGGCGTTGCAAATTGTGATGACGACCGCCTATCGCTATTCAGATGCGGTTGTGGTGGCGTCGATGCGTTATGTGCAAATGCCAATTTTGGGGATTGCTGGTTATTTTGTTTTCGCCGAAATTATGTCGGCAAGCGAAATTATTGGCGCGCTTGTTATTATTGCTAGCTGTCTTGTGATTGCATGGCGCGAACTTGTGCGTACGCGCGAGATCAATCAACTGGGGATCTAGGGCAAACCCGATGAAGTGCTTGTTCTTTTGCGAAAACCCTGGTAACCCCGCGCGATTGACGGCGTAATATCTGTATCAAAATTGATCTGGGAATAAATTGATGGCTGACCAAAAAACACTTATCCGAATCATGGGCGAAAGCGACATTGTTGATGTAACCATGATCCACAAGGCAGCAAGCCATG
>JAACDV010000050.1 GCA_009936825.1 Bacteroidota bacterium
GATCTGTCGGAATCCGAGGTCAAAATTACCAGCAGCTATCACGGCACAGAGCTATTGCTGTTTGGTGCGTTTGAGGGTGAAAACGGCGATGATGTGGTTTTGCTCGTCTCCGGACCAAATATCAGGCTGGCACAGCGCCGCAGCGACAAGGTTGCTGGCATCTGGGTAAATGTTGAAACAAAAGTCTGGGAAAATGCGCCGAGCTTTTACCATGTGTTTTCCACCCGCCCCCTGACAGAAATCACTGATTCCACAGGTTTGGCCGATGCAATGATTGGCGCATCAGCTTTGCCACTATCCTTCACCCCTTATGAGGGTGGTGCCATCAGTGACCCGAATAGTAGTGGGCATGATAATGCCGGTAATGGCGATGATGTAAGCAAGCCCTCAGCTCAGATGATCGAAGGGCTGGTGCGCAATATGAAGGATCTGGGCCTATGGGCAGAGAGCAATTCTGGCGTTACCGTTCAACGAAATACATTGTTCCGTGCTACGCTCACTTTGCCAAAAAATGTGCCGACAGGTGATTACGAAGTGCGCGTTGTGCATTTCCGCGATGGGACGATCCTCAGCGAGGAAACCACAGCCATGATTGTCAAACGGGCCGGATTTAGTGCTGCGATCTATAATTTTGCGCATGAACATTCTGCGCTATATGGCATTTTCGCAATTATCTTTGCGGTTTGTTCTGGCTGGCTGGCAGCGGTGGCATTCCGGCGGAAATAGTAATAGTATAAAGGTAACGTTTCGCCGTTACTGGTGCTGGCCGAATATTGGCAATGCAAGGGTATGGGGGTAAATAATGGCTAAAGAGAACCCAGTTTTTTTGGTTGTCGTCGATGATTCCGAAGAAATGCATCAGGCGCTGCAATTCGCCTGTGGGCGTGCCAAAACAGTTGGTGGCAAGGTTGCGCTGATGTATTGCATTGCCCCTGCAGAATTTGAATATTGGGCGGGGGTTGGTGAATTGATGCGCGAAGAAGCCCGTGAGGCTGCTGAGCAGAAAATGACAATCCATGCCGAATATGCACAAGGTTTGACGGGCGAGATACCCGTACTGTTCGTGCGTGAAGGCGATGTTCGCGATGAATTACTGGCCCTAATTGATGAAGAACCCTCGATTAGCCTGCTGGTTTTAGGCGCCGATACACAGTCTGAGACCGCCGGGCCATTGGTCAATTTTTTGATGGCGCATGGTGCCTCACGTTGCCGTGTTCCGATTACCGTTGTTCCGGGAAATCTGACTGATGAGCAGTTGGATGCACTTTTCTAATCAGGCAAACACACTATCTATGCATAACGAATATCAAATCTGACGATCTCACACCCACATATCCGACATTCAAGTTCAGGTAGGATCACCTTATGACCCGGTTATTAACATTAGTATTTGGAGTTACATTTTTCATCATGACATCCGCAGCAAACGCAGACAATGAGGCTGGCAAGACCCTGCTTCTTGAGACAAGCCAGGGGCAAGTCGAAATCAAACTATTACCAGAATTAGCCCCGAATCACGTGGCCCGTATTTCCGAATTGGCCAAAAGTGGCTTTTATGACGGGATCATTTTCCACCGGGTTATTCCAGGCTTCATGGCACAAACAGGCGATCCAGACGGTACTGGCATGGGCGGTTCCGGACAAAAGCTGGCAGCAGAATTCACCGATTACGAATATCGTGAAGGCACTGTTGGCATGGCGCGTTCAATGAACCCGGACTCAGGCGACAGCCAGTTCTTCATCTGTTTCGACGGATGTGGGCACCTAACCGGTCAATACACCGTGTGGGGACAGGTAGAGCGCGGCATGGATGTTGTGAAAAAAATCGCCGTTGGCGAACCACCATCCGACCCCGATCAGATCGTGTCGGCAAAGGTCGTCGAATAAGCATCACCACTCGTTGATAAAACAGCCGTCAGATTTTGGTCTGGCGGCTTTTTATGCACCACCGGTAATTGTCGCAGCGGGCGCGCGGCGGCGTGTGGCAAAATAGATGGTGATACCAATCCAGATTAGCCCAAACGTCATGCCATCAATAATGGTAAAGGCGCCACCGAAATAAAACAGCCCAAGTAACAGCTGTGTCGATGGGTTCACATAGAATAGCAGGCTTGCCATCGCCATTGGCAAATCACGATTGCCTGCGTGATATAGCAATAACGGCACCACGGTAATCACCCCGGCAAGCAGCGCCAGCATCACATTCACCGTGCCACCGCCATAAAACAATGGTTGCCCCTCAACGGCCATCCAGACCAGATATCCAATGGCAAGCGGCATCACCAACAATGTTTCGACAAACATTCCAATGAACGGGTCAAGCCCGATCTGTTTGCGCACCACCCCATAAACGCCCAGCGATGCCGCCAGGCCAAGCCCAATCCACGGCACCCCCTGCACGAGGCTTGTTTTGACAAGAACCCCGGCCAGCACAAAACCGACGGCAATCCAGCCCATGCGATCCAGCTTTTCGCGCAGAACGACAAATCCCAAAACAACCGCCGCCAGCGGGTAGATGAAATAACCAAGTGCGGCCTCAACCAACTGCCCGGTGCGCACCGAATAAACAAACACCACCCAGTTAAACGTCAACATCGACGCCGAAATGATCAGGCCACGTCGCATTTGGGAATCGGCAAGGATCATCGGAACAATTCGCAAACTCCCACTCAGCGCCATGAAAATCAGCAACAGCACGCCAGACCATAGCGCACGATGCGCCACAATCTCCATCGGGTCATAGGCGTCAACAACATCGATATAAAGCGGGATCAACCCCCACAGCAAAGCCGCAGAGAGCGCAAAGCCAACACCGCGCATGCGTGTTTTTGGCGCAGCAGACATCGTCACCACCTAAATTCCTATGTTTCCTGTCAGACAGAAGAACAGACTAGCCAGAAAGAAAGAGAGAGAAAGAAAGAGTAAAGGCCACCAAATTACCCGGATTGCCAAAGGGTGGCCCATCTGAGCCACCTCACCTTATGTGGCAGTGATGGCTTTGCCAAGTTCAGTTTCACCAATTGGAAAATAATTGCAGATTAAAGTCGTTTCAAATTTTTCACCCGAAAGGTTTGACTTCACATGCAAGCATACACATATGTATTGCGCCGTATGGCTATATGACAACTGATTTCCCGTGCGAAACAGTCTATTATGGTTCGAAACAAGTGAATAACTGGTCGGGACAAGCGGCTTGCACCGGCTCAATTTGGAGACTAAAGGAATGTCACAGGGCACTGTAAAGTGGTTTAATACGCAAAAAGGGTACGGGTTTATCAACCCAGATGATCAAGGGGACGATGTGTTTGTGCACATCACCGCCGTGCAGAATTCGGGACTAAATGGCCTTAACGAAGATCAAAAAGTTACCTACGATCTCGAAGAGCAGCGCAATGGTAAAGTTGCCGCCGTCAATTTGGCGATCGTCGAATAGGGGTCTTAGTTTCGTCACGGGAAGCATCCAGACACCCAAACACATAAACGCTCAATAACTTACTTTCTAATATGTTGTTACGAGTCGCAAGGCCATCCCTGTTGGGGGTGGCCTTTTTTCATTTGCAACTTTTTCATTGCTTAGGCCTCAAATTTTTTACCATTTTGGCGCCACGGCAATATCTGAAAGCTCTAGCCTAAAGCGCATTCTAAATAGAAACTTCACATAACGACAACTCTAAGTAGCAAATTAATACTTTTGAAATAATGTTTTCGTTGAAATTGCTTTTCCTTTTAGATATTTTTTGTATTCCAAGCGCCTAGGAGGTTCTGTTTTTTTCTCTGTTACTTTTATTTGCATTTTCAGAACAGATAATTGGCTCGAATATTAAGAACCAAACTGATAGCAATTTAACGAGGAGATAAATTATGAATAAACACAATTTGAAAACAAAAATCATCGCTGTTGGGTCTTTACTTGGGGCAAGTCTGGTACCCATGTCATCTGCAATTGGTCAAGCCATCCAACCAGATGACCCCGCCCCGGAGGTTTTGACAACACCTGCCGCCGCAAATGACACCCTAACTGTAACCGCCTCCTATAATCTCTTAGCCGCGCCGAAGACTGTTTCCATTCAACAAGCGGCAACCCTCCTATTTGGTGACATCTATCTGAGCAGTACAGACCCAGTCACAAAAACTGCGGACGAGGTAACAGTCGCCATTGTAGATGGCACAAATTCATTAAATTACTCTGTGACTCTCAGCGCCGCTTCGTGTACCGACGATTCCGTTTCCCTTGCACCCGTTGTGAGTTATGGATTACCAGCGAATCCAGTGGTTGTTCAGGA
>JAACDV010000270.1 GCA_009936825.1 Bacteroidota bacterium
AGGCGCGGTGCAGGAGAAATAGCGCCCATACCGCCAGTATTGGGCCCCTGATCATTGTCATAGGCGCGTTTATGGTCCTGCGCGCTGCCGATGAACAGGGCATTTGGCCCATCAACCAGCGCAACTAGTGACGCGTCGGGACCGGATATCCGTTGTTCTACCAGCAATGTGCGGCCAGCGTCCCCGAACTTGCCGTCCAGCATTTGCGCAGCAGCGGACATTGCCTCATCAACGTCATCAGCGACCACAACACCTTTACCCGCAGCCAGACCGTCGGCCTTGATTACACAGCCATCCTGATCAGTTGGGCCGTTAGGGTCTGAATTTGCGGCTTGTAAGGCAATCGCGGCGGCAGCTTCCTGCCTGTTGGTGCAAACCGAAAAGCTGGGCTGCGGGATATTATGACGGGCGCAAACTTCGCGCGCGAACGCTTTTGATCCTTCCAGCTGGGCGGCATCGCGTGACGGGCCAAAACTGGCATGACCCGCGCTTTCAAGACGGTCAACGAGCCCGGCAACCAGCGGTGCTTCGGGGCCAACAACCACCAGATCGGGCTTCAGCTCATCAGCCAGTGCCACCAGACCGTCAATATCATCAGCCAAAACATCAACACAACGGCCCAATGATGCCATCGCGTCAGAGCCGGGGGCGATGATCAGCTCATCGGTCAAAACTGATCTGGCAATGGCCCAAGCCAGTGCGTGTTCGCGGCCACCGCCACCAATCAGAAGAATTTTCATATCAGGACCCTGTGTCAAATATTGAAGCGAATATCGGGGTAAATATTGCGGTAATTTCCAGATGTTGCGAAAGCCGGTTGATCCACCCTCAATATGCCATAATATTGGGGGCACAAGAAGGGGTTCCTGCCAATGCCATCTGACTTTCCATTTTCACCAGATGAGGCCGCGCCGCCCGGCGCCGGAACGAACGCGCCTTTTCTAACCGTCAGCGAGTTGGCCTCGAGCCTGAAGGCAACCGTCGAGAGCGCCTTTGATTTTGTGCGGGTACGCGCCGAGATATCGCGCCCCACGCGCGCCGCATCAGGCCATGTCTATTTCACTTTGAAAGATGAGCGCAGCACCCTTGATGCGGTGTGCTGGAAAGCGGTGGCCGGAACGCTGTCGATCCAGCCCGAAGAAGGGTTGGAGGTGATTGTAACCGGCAAATTGACGATTTACGGCGGCAGATCAAAATATCAAATTGTCGTCCAGCAGATGGAAATCGCTGGCGAAGGCGCGATGCTTAAACAGCTGGAAGAACGTCGCCGCAGGCTGGCCGCCGAAGGGCTGTTTGATAACGATCGAAAAAAACCATTGCCGCGTATGCCCACCGTCATTGGAGTCGTGACCAGCCCGACCGGAGCGGTGATTCGTGATATTTTGCATCGCCTGACCGACAGGTTCGGCGTTCGTGTTTTGGTGTGGGGAACGCTGGTCCAGGGTCCGTCTGCCGCGGGGCAGGTTACAGCTGCCATCCGTGGTTTTGATGCGATGCCTGTGGGAGGAGCATTGCCGCGTCCGGATTTGGTGATTGTTGCGCGCGGTGGCGGCTCGCTGGAAGATTTATGGGCATTTAACGAAGAAGAGGTTGTGCGTGCGGCGGCGGAGTGCTCAATCCCCTTAATCTCGGCGATTGGGCATGAGACAGACACCACCTTAATTGATTTTGCCGCCGATCAACGCTCCCCGACGCCAACCGCTGCTGCCGAGATTGCGGTTCCGGTTAGGGCAGAATTGCTGGCCCGCCTGTCCGAGATTGACGCCCGTCTGCAACGCGCTATTGGCGGGCGAATCGAAGGCGCTGGCCAGATGTTACGAATGGCTGCGCGCGGGCTGCTGGGTCCGGGTGAGATGGTTGAACGCCGCGCCCAGACGCTGGATCTTGCGGTGGCCGGCCTGAATAACGGGCTGGAACGCCGCCTGTCTGATGCCGCGCTGCGCCTATCGGGATTTGGGGCTAGGTTGCGCCCGCCAGATCGAAAGGTCGCCGAGGCCGGGGCCGGCCTTGTTAATCTTGATGGCAGGCTATCGCACGCAATTGAAAATCGGTTTGGCATCTATAGTCGCACGCTGGATACTGCCTCGCGGTTGTTGGCGGCGAATTCGTTTGAGCGCGTTCTGGAACGCGGGTTTGCCCTCGTCACTACGCCTGATGGCCGCCCGGTCAAACGCGCTGATGAGGCGGCCATTGGCGCCGATGTAACCATTCGATTTGCCGACGCCAGCCGCGCGGCCCGCCTCGATCCCGAACTTGATCCAGCCTCTGATGCCGGTGTTGGCGGCGAAGTTCAAAGCGCCGCGCGCAAAAAACCTGCTCGCAAATCCCCCAAACCGGCCGGAAATGATGGCGGGCAGGATAGTTTATTCTGATTATAGTTTCTTCATAAACATATCTAATACGGGCTAATGCGGGGTCAGATATTTTTTCCCCAGCGGCGGTGCGGCCAGAACCACTGGTCGGGAGCACTTTTAATCCAATCTTCTATCTGGGCATTAATCTGGGTTGCAATCGCCAGCACCTCACGATCATTATAGCGGGCTGGAAGGTCCAGTGGCGGTGACATTGTTACCTTGAAACGGCACCCTTCAATGCGCTGGGTACGCATCAACATCAGCGGCACTTTTTTCTTAATGGCAAGTTTGATATGCCCGATTGATGTTTGCGCAGGATGTCCAAAAAATGGCACCTCAATGCCTTCGCGAAGTTGCTGATCGACCAGCAGACACATAATCTGGCCCTTACGCAGGGCGCTGATCATGCCAAGAGCACCTTCGCGCCCTTTGCGGAAAATATCACCGCCATAATTAGCCTGGCGGCGGGCCAATAAACCAGCCAGAAGCGGGTTGTTCAAGGGTCGGTAAATCGCTGCAACTTTATGCCCGGCCTTGATCGCCGCATAGGGTCCCAGCTCCCAGTTTCCAATATGGGCGCCAATCAGGAAAGCGCCCTCATTGATGTTTTCCAGATGCTCCAGACCGGCAAATTCAATGCGACCGTCGTCAGGCATATGATGAACATGTGGAAATTCGCCGATAACATGTCCGAAATTACGCCACATGCCAGCCAGAACATGATTTTGTGCAGCGGTGTCAAGTTCTGGCATCGCCAGATGGAGATTGCGTCGTGCGCGTTTCTGCCATGGGGTAATGGGGCCAATTACGCCAATAACCGCGCTCATCGCAGCGCTGGCCGCCGCTACCGGTAGCAGTCTGGCGACGCTAAAAATCAACAGAACAATCGCGGCCTCCAGCGGCCAGATGAACACCTGCCTTGCGCTGCGCAGGATGATTTTGCCAATCGGATCAGCCATCAACCGGCTCCAGCCTCACGATTATCGGATGCAGCAGCTAGATAAGCTTCGAGCATTGCCAGCATTCTGTCATTATCATCGAGTTCCAGCGACACCGGTAGCACGGCGATCTGGCTTCGCCATTCGGCGGGAAGGCGCACCCAGTCTTTTTGCGTGGTGATCAGGTCAGCCCCAAGGCGCTGCGCGTCCTCTTGTAGGCGGGTTAGATCATGTTGCGAGTAGGGATGATGGTCGGCAAAGGCAAGCTGGTGAACGATGACCCCGCCAGCCGCTTCAACACTATCAAAGAACCGCGCAGGTCGGCCAATTCCGGCAAATGCCAGAAGGGATTTTCCAGCCAGCTGCTCACCGACCATTATATCGGGGCGAAGACGCGCTTCAAAGCTGGCAATATCCGGCGGGATCGAGGCATTGAGTCCGGTTTCGTCAGCACCATTCACCACAATCATATCCAGCATTTTCATGCCGTGCCCTAATCTGGTGCGAAGCGGGCCTGCGGGGATTAACCAGCCATTGCCGGCTCCCGCACTTCCATCGAAAACACCAATCGACACGTCTTTATACAGATACGGATTTTGCAGCCCGTCATCCATAATGATCAGATCAAACTTACCGCTGGCGGTAATTGCCTTGGCGCCGGCTTTGCGGTCGCGCGCCACCATAACATTGCGCCCTTCACCAAGCACACCATCTGCTAGCATCAGCGGTTCGTCGCCGCAGGCAGCAGCATCATGAATGCTGCCATCAACCCAGAGCGGGCCGGCCAGCTTACCGCCATAGCCGCGTGTCAAAATCGCAGGATGCCAACCGCGTTCAGTCAACTGCTCGTAAAGCCAGGCAACAATCGGGGTCTTGCCAGTACCGCCGACGCTCAGGTTGCCAACACAGATCACCGGAATCGAGGCCCGCAACGGGCGTGCGCTTGCCCTGCGCCACCAACTGGCCAGCCCCCATAATGCCGAAAGCGGCAGTAGCGCAATCGCCGCCGGTCCGCGCGAATTCCAGTGTGAAGGAGGGGTCATCATTGGGTTGAGTTTCTGCCTTTGCAAAGAGAAAGGCATAGTTTAGCCGCTATCTGGGGGCGGTTTCCAGCCTCAGTTGCAAATTGGCGTGCTGCACGCGATCTGGCGGTGCGGGTTTTGCCGTTTACTGTCGCGGCTCTCGCCGTCTCAGCAAGGCTGGCAGCATCCCTGACATCGTACAAAACTCCGGCGGACCGCAGGGCGTTAAATTCGGCGGTATTTTTGAAAACATGCGGCCCGCTGATTAGCGGCAGGCCGTAGGCGGCAGGCTCAATCGGGTTGTGCCCGCCAAGGGGAACAAGCGACGCGCCGAGAAAAACAACATCACCAACGGCAAAAAGACTGTCCATTTCGCCAAGTGTATCAAGGATGAAAACAGAATCACTTTTAGACGCCATTTCAGTTAATGCGCGGCGTTTAGTGGGAATTCCGGCGGCGACTGTCAGCGCCTGCACTGCCGCACCGCGCACTGGGTGGCGCGGGGCAATGATGGTAAACCAGTCCGGCCCCAGCATTTTTGCAGCTTCTAAGACAATTTCCTCTTCATCTGGATGCGTTGATGCCGCAATCAGTATATTGCGCCCCGCCGCCGCGCCTCTCAGAGCATCCATCAAGGTTTTATCCGGTTTCTGTGCGGCAAGGGGCAGCTTTAACGATCCAACAATTTTGACCAGTTCCGGGTTGGCCCCAAGCGCGATTTGCCTGTCTGCCTGCTGTGCATCAACGCTCAGAATCGCTTGCGCAGCTCCGAAAACCGCCGCCGCCAGATCGCTGCGTTTTTGCCATCTCGAATAGGCGCGTTCCGACATCTGGCTTGAGGCAAAAACCACCGGGGTGCCGTGCGCTGCGGTCCGGCAGATTAGATTCGGCCAGAAATCTGATTCCAGAAATACGGCAAGCTGCGGATCTAGCTGCCGCAAAAACCGGTCAATTATCTGCGGGTGATCAAAAGGCTGATAAAGGTGGGTGATGTTAGAGGTTAGCGGGTGCGCCATGACCCGCGAAGCAGCCGTTACGGTATTCGTCGTGATCAGAAGGGGTGAGGTCTCGCCGCAGGCCCGCAGCGCGTCGGCCAACGTCAGCGCTGCCATAGCCTCGCCAACGCTTACAGCATGAAGCCAGATCGGATTCTGCGGAAGCGTATCCCGATGTTCATATCTGGCAAAGCGTTCAGTCAGCCGTGTCCGATCCTCTTTTCCGCGGCGGGCACGCCATGATAACGCTATCCCCAAAAACGGACGGAGTATCCTCCAGACAAAATTGTAGCGTCGCCGTGCACGCGCGGTGTTTTTTCCGTTTTCCGGGCCGGCATTTACATCAAATTCGCTCATGATTGGCCATCGCTTCGGCTATCGGCTTCATCGCTCACTTGATTTATAGCTGCCTGCAAATTTACGCGCGCCTTTTCCATCTTGCCCCGGTCACCGCTGGATGGCGGCGCTATCGGCTCTCCAATAACAAGAATGCCTTGGCTGAAGGGCTTTGGGATCATCATCCCGTCCCATCCGGGCGCACGCCAAAAGCGGCTGGCTGACCATGCGATGGGAATGATTGGTTTGCCGGTAAGCCGCGATAGCGCAACGGGTCCGATTGCAGCTTGGCGCGCTGGTCCCCGCGGGCCATCGGGTGTGATGGTCGCTATTTTCCCGGAATCCACAACGCGTTTCAGCCCGCGAAGGCCGGAAATCGCATTGCGATTGGAGCTTCCATAAACGGTTCGCACACCAAGGTGATTGACGGTATGGGCCAGCATCCGGCCATCGGGATGGGGGGATTGCAGGGCGGTCATCGCATGTCGGCGCGGCCATAACCACGGCATCGACAGAATGCGTTCATGCCAGAACACCAGAATAAATCCATCATGCTCGGCCAGCAACTTGCGAAATTTTTCCGGTTGATGCGTTCGCCAGCGGACGCTGATCATTAATCCCATGACAATTAAGGCCGCAACCCAACTAAGGGCGAACAAGCCGATCTTCGTGCGTATCAGTCGCTTTAGCATAGGTGGTCAAGTCCGCCCCGACGCCGGATAGAAAGATGCTCTGGCAAGGCGCTGGTTTAATTACGGTTTCCCATAACGCGCGTTAAGGTTATACCGTGAAGGTTATATAACGAAAGTTATACCGATGAAGCTAGGAGCAGTCCAGTTAGGCGTTACCAGTTAGGCAGTATAATGTCTTGGGATGTCGTATGTTTTTCTTCAGATATTG